>DATGJV010000646.1:0-7216 GCA_035295005.1 Ktedonobacteraceae bacterium
GAGTACGAATTGCTCTTCCTGTTCTTACGCAACCCGCGTATCGTGCTGGCACGCTCGCTGCTGATGGATCGCATCTGGGGCTACGATTTTGAGGGCGGCCCTAACGTCCTCGAAGTCTATGTCGCTCACCTGCGAAACAAATTAGAGCAGCAGGGAGAGACGCGGCTCATCCAGACGGTGCGCGGCACGGGCTACGTTCTGCGCCTCCTGGAACCGGAATAGGCAATGAGAAAGCAGGGAAGCCATGTACGTTCCTTTACAATTTCGTCTTACATTTCTCTACGTTCTCCTGCTGGCACTCACCCTCTGGTTTTTCGGCTCCATTGTCTATACACAGGCGGCGCAGAGAGCGTACAACGACCTGGACAACACATTGAGCAGTCGGGCAGCCAGCGTGCAGCTCGGCAAAAACCTTGTCCTCCAGAATGGACCCATCAATAATCTGCCCGCTATTCTTCCGGGCATCGCGGGGTCGGGTACAGAAGGAGTCGCCATCGAAGTGCTTGACAGGCAATTGCATTTGCTGGCAACGACAGACAGCAGTTCAGGTAACTTCTTGCAAACATCCGTCGCGAATTTCCAACAAAGTCCTGTTCCCTGGGATGTGCGGGCGGCTCATTCCATCGCCCAGAATCCACTTACCGGGCAGAATTTCTCTAGTACTGGCACTGCCAGTAGCATGTACAGTACCATCGCGTATCAGGGCCAGCATATGCGCGTTTATACCCTGGCGAATAGCACCTTTGGACAGGTCTATATTATCCAGACGGCGCGTTCTGAGCAGGATATCGAGCAATCGCTGGCAAGTTTGAGCAGGGTTTTGTGGGGAGGCGGCATCCTCGTCATCCTGTTTGCGGTCTTCGGCGGCTGGCTCATCTCATTTGGCTTGCTGAGACGTGTGCAGCACATTACACAGGCAGCTTCCGCTATTAGCAAATCACGACGCATGCACAGGCGCGTTGCGGATACAACATGGCTGGGACGAGATGAATTGTCACATCTCGCGGAGACGTTCAACGTGATGCTCGACAACCTTGAGCAACTCTATCATGCCCGGCAACGTTTTGTCGCCGATGCATCGCATGAGTTGCGTGCGCCCATCACATCAATACGCTGCAATCTCGATTTGCTGACTGCCGTGCCCGATCTCGCCCCCGAAGATGCACAGGCTGCCCTTGCCGATGCCCGCGCCGAAGCGGACCGCATGGGAAGACTGGTGAACGATCTGCTTACCCTGGCTCGTGCCGATGCCGCACAGGAGGTAGCCGACTTTCACTCCACCGATGCTGCCATATTGTCGCCAGCAAATGGCACGATAGACCTGGATAGTCTGCTGCTGGAGGTGTTTCGCCAGTATCGCCCTTCACCAGAACATAGTCGAAGGGCATCACATGAGCAGCCACGTCTGCTGCTCCACCATATTACCCCGGCCCAGGTCGCTGGAGATGCCGACCAACTGAAACAGGCACTGGTGGCACTGGTGGACAACGCGCTGAAATATACGCCGCCGGATGGTACCGTTTCTCTCGCTCTCACCACCGAGAACAATCAGGCGGTTGTCGAGGTCAAAGATACGGGAATCGGTATCTCGCCCGAAGACCTGCCACACATTTTCGAGCGATTCTATCGTGCCGACCGCGCCCGCTCACGCGATCAGAGCGGCAGCGGCCTGGGCCTGTCCATTGCGCAGAGTATCCTGCAAGAACACCAGGGGAAAATTGCTGTAGTGAGTACGCAAGGGAATGGAAGCACGTTCACAATTCGGCTTCCCTTGAAATCTAATAATGAGGAACCATGATCTAACTATATCCCTCTTCATTGCGCTTCACGCAAATAGTCAACAAAATAGTCTATCTTAACGATATACTTCAAGATTTCCCCTCATATACTTTAGGCAGAAGTTCAAACACGTACATATGTCTCTCTATTGAAAAATCGTCCAATTTAAGTGAATGCAATGAGCAACCGCCAAAATTAGAGGTGGCCAAAAAGGATTATGATGAAAACAGTATCGCGATTCTCCACTGTAGCAATCGGCTTACTGATTATGTTGTTCGCCCTTACAAGCGTAGCACAGGCGGCCAGCGTAACTTGCGGCACCTGGCGTATCGTAACCAGTCCCAATCCCGGACCTGGTGGCAATGGTCTGCAAGCGGTCGCAACACTCTCGCCAACCAGTGTCTGGGCCATCGGCTCTCAGGTTGCGGGAGGCAGCAAAGGTAGCGCCGTCACCCAGACACTCGTCGAACATTTCAATGGCTCTCATTGGAGCGTCGTTCCCAGTCCAAACGTTAGCACAAGCTATAATGCCCTGCAAGCTATTGCTGCTGTCTCCGCGAACAACATCTGGGCCGTTGGCTATGATGATGGCAGCAACAGCATTCAGCAAACCCTCATTCTCCATTATGATGGTGCAAAGTGGAGCGTCTTTCCTACTACCAGTGCAGGCGTGCTGTCAGGCATCGCCGCTGTTTCGGCGAATCACATCTATGCGGTCGGCACAAGTTCAAACGGAACGCTTATTGAGCAGTATAATGGCACTACCTGGAAGATTGTCCCCAGTCCCAATAAACACCCGTTTGATCTTCTCAAGGCTGTAGCAATCGTTTCGGCTACCAACATCTATGCTGTTGGAGTGACCACCGACTACCAGGCCATCACTCAGACTCTCGTTGAGCACTTTGACGGCTCAGCCTGGAGTATCGTCTCCAGCCCCAACCCGTTACCTTATGATGGACTGGCCGCCGTGACAGTCGTTTCACCAACCAACATCTGGGCTACAGGTGCCGATTCTACTCCGACCAGCCCGGATTACACCCTGATCGAACACTTCAATGGCTCTAGCTGGAAAGTTGTTGCCAGTCCAAATGTAGGTACCGGCTCGAATGACCTGACGGGAGTAGCCGCTCTATCGGCCAATAATGTTGTGGCCGTTGGCACTTCTTACAGTAGCACGAACAGTTCTGCACTCATAGAGCGTTGGAATGGTAGCAGTTGGAAGCTTGTTGCCAGTCCCACACAGTCCTGGGTTCAATTGAATAGTGTGGCTCGTGTTCCTGGCACCTCACAGCTATGGGCAGTCGGAAACGACAGCACCGGTACACTTACAGAGACAAACTGTTAACCTGTAACAATCCCATTGTATAGAGTACAAAGTAGCACCGTCTGGAACTAGGCCTCTATTTCAGACGGTGCTGCTTTGTTCCTCACGTTCTTTCGCTGATTACTTCTTACCTGATTTAGCGTGTCCAGCCAGACGTGGTACAATACCAGACATCAGTTTGCAATCCTTGCGAACACATCTTTTTCTTTTGGAGGACTTTCCTAATGAATCATCCGATTGTATTTATTCACGGATCAGGAGATAGCGCACGCGCCTGGCGATTACAGGTAGAAGGATTGCGCGACCACCACAAGGTATTTGCGATTGACTTGCCGGGACATGGGCAACGAGCCGATACACTCCCACAGGAAACCACGGTGTTGGATTATGCGCAAGCAGTACACAAAATTATCCAGCAGGAACTGCACCTCGACCATCCCATTATTGCCGGGCATTCGCTGGGTGGTGCTATCGCATTGATGATGGCGCTGGAATATGGTGATGAACTGGGTGGTCTCATTTTGATTGGCACCGGTGCCCGTTTAAGAGTATTGCCAGCGTCGCTGGAAGCCGCTCGCACGACACCACAACAGGCACGTATTGTTTTGACAAAAGCGGGTGTTGCGCCAGTGAATGTGGAAACTGTTCCACCAACAATTCTCAGTGAGCAAATTGAACCGGCTTCATACATCCTCTATCGCGACCTGTCAGCGTGCAATATATTTGACTGTATGCCGCGCTTGCAAGACATACATCTCCCCACCTTGATTATTTGCGGCACAGAAGATGCAGCGACTCCTGTGAAATATAGCCAGTACCTGCATGAACATATTGCAGGTTCGGCGCTGCGCATTATCGCAGACAGCGGACATTATGTCATGCGTGAGAAACCGGAGATTGTTAATCAGGCGATTACGGAATGGTTAGAGCGCCATTCTGATTAGAATAGGAAGATACCCCATATGGTAATTTTTCGGCCAGCTCGCGAGGATGATCTCAGCGCAATATATGAAGTGTTTTACCAGAATGAGATACTTGATAACCCTGAACCGCCGCCAGCAAGCAATACCCCGCCATATTTGCTGCACGTTCTTCAAACAGGAATGTTGCACGTTGCGGAGCAGGATGGGAAAATACTGGCATATGCTGGAGCTATCACGCGGGGAACAACCACATTCCTCACCGATTTGTTTGTTCGACCAGATCAACAATCGGGCCAGTTGGGCAAGACGCTACTACACTCAGTATTGCCGCAGAATAACCTTGTACATTTCACGGTGAGTTCGAGCGATTATCGTGCGCTCGCCCTCTATATTCGGGCCGGAATGCGCCCACAGTGGCCCGTCTTTGCGTTGCGGCTGAAAAAACCAGGGTGTGAATGGCCTGTACAATCTGACATAGAGAGCATAGAAGCTGCCCCTGGTGATCCAGCATTGATACGCCTGGATGAGCAAATCAGCGGACGTTTGCGACCCGCCGATCATCTGTACTGGATACGCGAAGAACAGGCTGTCCCTTTGTGGTTTCGGCGACAGGGGCAAGTTGTGGGCTACGGGTATATACGATTGGACGCTGGAACAATCTGGTATCCTCATGCCTGTTCAATTGGCCCGGTTGGGGCTACTTCACCGGAAGTGGCGGCTAATTGCGTGATGGCGGCCATACACTGGGCCATACAGCAAGCAGAGGTGATATACCTCGAAGTGCCGGGGCTGCACCCTTGCCTGGCAACATTGCTCGAACGAGGATTTCACATAAGCTACGTTGATACGTTCGTTTCGACCAGCATGAAGCCGTTCTTTGATGCACAGCGTTATATTCCTTCAGGAGGCGACCTGTTCTAAGTACTGCTAAAAGTTGGCAACCTGATGCTGTCTCTTTTTGTCATGGGAGCGGTGAGTGCGTTGCATTTGACGGGCTTGCCGCCTTCCCTCGGAGTTTTCCCCTGATACCCCCTCGACGCTCAGTACTTCGTCATGTTACAATAGTTCCAACAGCAATTCTTTTTTGCCTTGCGGGGCATATGATAGTATGAGATGTATCATGGATATATTTGAAACAGAGTGGGAGATTTGACATGTCAGGTCATTCAAAATGGGCGCAGATACGCCGTTCGAAGGGCGTCAACGATGCGCGAAGAGGACAATTATTTACCCGCCTGGGGCGTGAAATTGTGGTAGCTGTGCGTGAGGGCGGCGGCGGCGACCCTGATGCCAACTTCCGCCTCCGTATGGCAATACAGCGTGCGCGAGACGCCAACATGCCGATGGACAATATCGAGCGCACCATTAAACGTGCAACGGGTGGCGCGGAAGACATGAATCTGGTCGAGATTACCTACGAGGGCTATGGACCAGCAGGTACCGCGATCCTGGTACAGACACTCACCGAGAATCGCAATCGCACCGTCGCCGAAGTACGCAACGCATTCAACCGCAACGTCGGAAACATGGGTGAAAATGGCTGCGTGGACTGGCTTTTCGAGGCCAAAGGCATCCTTGAAGTTGAACTAAATGGGCATGATCCCGACGAACTTTCCCTGGAAGCACTTGATATGGGTGCCGACGATGTTGACCCTGTGGGACCCGACGACGAGACTATCACCATTTACACCGATCCGTCAGACCTTGAGAAGATTCGCCAGGCCCTGGAAGCAAAGAAATACAAAGTGGTCAAATCCGAGAGTACTATGGTACCCAAAACAAGGATCGAAATCAGCGAGGAGAAAGTTGCACACCAGTTCATGCGACTGATAGAAAAACTTGAAGACCTGGATGATGTGCAAAATGTGTACTCCAATGCTGACTTCCCCGAAGAGTTCGCGGCTTCGTATGACTGAGCGCGATTTCTCCGTTACCATGCAGGAATACGATGTTGAGTGATACAACGGCCCCCCGTATTGCGCTGGGTATTGATCCGGGTACCGCTATCGTTGGCTACGCGGTAATTGCTGAACGGGGCGATAAGCTGAGCATGATCGCGTGTGACGTGATTACGACACCTGCTCATACGCCCCTGTCAGAACGTTTGCAGAGCATCTACAAACGTCTGATAGAGATTATCGCTATCTACCAACCGCAGGAAGCGGCGATGGAAGAACTCTTCTTCGCGAAGAATGCACGTACTGCCATGACGGTTGGGCAGGCCCGTGGTGTCGCTATGCTTGCACTTGCCAACGGCGGTCTGCCCATCTCTGAGTATACCCCCAAACAGGTGAAACAGGCCGTGACTGGCTATGGCAGTGCCAACAAGGACCAGGTAGGTGAAATGGTACGCATTCTGCTGAACATTCCCACTATTCCCCGACCGGATGACGCCGCCGATGCCGCCGCAGTCGCTATCTGTCACCTTCATACGGCGCAGGCGCTCACCAGCAATTTCCTGAAATTGCGCTAGCGGAAAGAATAGTCTATAAGGAGACAGGCACACAATCCAAATTACACTCCTGGCTCCTGCATGGCCCAAATGGCGGCTAAGTTACCGGCAAAAACGCATAGGCGTTATTCTATATACAACAAAAAAGGTGTTCGTTGATGATCGCGAGTATTCATGGCACACTTGAGGCGTGCAAGGCAGATTCAGCTATTATACGTGTAGGGGGATTCGGTGTGCGCGTTTTCATGCCCTCATCAACGCTGAAACGTCTGAACGAAACGGGTATGGAGGTCACGCTCTATACGCATTTTCAAGTGCGTGAAGATGGCATGGCGCTGTATGGCTTCTCCAGCGAGGAGGAGCGCGATGCTTTCGAGCGACTCATTACTGTGAGCGGCGTTGGCCCGAAAGTCGCATTAGCATTGCTTTCCGTTATGGATGCACCAACATTGTACAAAGCAATCGCAGATGAAGACCAGCAGAGGCTGGCATTGGCTCCCGGCGTTGGGAAAAAAGTTGCCGCACGGTTGGTGCTTGAACTCAAGGGCAAGTTGCCCTCACTGGCTGCGCTTGGTGGCGTGGGGGCGTACACATCAGGGAAAACACAGACCGAGGTTCTGGAAGCCCTTATTGGACTGGGCTTTTCCAACTCCGAGGCACAGGCCGCGTTAAGCAAGCTTCCACAAGATCAATCTCTCACGTTGGAGCAACAAATCACGCTTGCTTTGCGTTCCTTCT
>DATGJV010000647.1:0-3843 GCA_035295005.1 Ktedonobacteraceae bacterium
AGGCACATGGTATTGGTCTGGGACTACCGATTACTCGCCGATTAGTAGAGGATCATAAAGGACATTTGTTGGTTGAGAGCCAACCTGGGCATGGGGCAACATTTTCCGTGCGGTTACCAATTATCGAGAACAGTGGGGAAGGTGGAGTAGGAAAGAGGATGGAGGACAGGCCGTGAGTTTGCGTATTCTTATTGTTGATGATGAACCTCATTTGCCATACCAGGTAGGGCGATTTCTCAAAAAGCATGGCTATGAAGTCTATTGTGCAGGTGACGGTGAAGCGGGTTTACAGGAGTTGCAAAAACAAAGTATTGACCTGGTGCTGCTTGATCTACGCCTACCGAAATTGAGCGGGTTGGAGGTGCTTACGCAGCTTCGCCACACCGACCAGGAATTGCCGGTGATTATCATCACCGCGTTCGGCGATGTGAAAGACGCCGTGACCGCGATGAAACTGGGGGCTTCTGACTACCTGCTGAAAGGGTTTGACCTGGAAGAATTATTGCTGGTGGTACAACGCACGCTTGAAACAAGCGCGATGTACAGGGAACTGCGACAATTACGCAGAGAACGTAGCGACAACTACCACTTTGGCTATCTTGTCGGGCATAGTGAACGCATGCGGGAGGTATTTGACCTGGTAGGTCGCGTAGCACCCAGCAATGCTTCAGTGCTTATCACGGGTGAAAGCGGTACAGGAAAAGAGGTGGTAGCGCATGCTATTCACGAGCAAAGTTTGCGAGCGTCCGGGCCGTTTCATCCCTTGAACTGTGCAGCCATCGCCAGCAATTTGATTGAAAGTGAACTCTTCGGCTACGAACAATATGCCTTCACTGATGCAAAAAAACAGAAACGTGGTTTGCTAGAAATCGCAGAAGGGGGGACGCTGTTTCTCGACGAAATTGGTGAAATGCCGGTGGATATGCAGGCAAAGCTGCTACGGGTACTGGAAACGCACACATTTTTCCGCCTGGGCGGCAATAAAGAGGTCAAAATAAATGTGCGTGTGCTAGCGGCAACCAATCGCGACCTGGAACAGGCAATGAAGGATGGGTTGTTCCGCTCCGATTTATTTTTTCGTCTGGCTGTTCTACAAATCGCATTACCCTCATTGCGCGAACGCCCAGGCGATATTTTGCTGTTTGCGTCACAGTTTATCGAGGATTTTAACAAATCGCTTGGTCGGAATGTGCGCAGTATCGCACCGGAAACGCAACGGTTGCTACTGGCATATGCATGGCCTGGCAATGTACGCGAATTGAAAAATGTGATTGAGCGGGCGATGATTTTGAGCAACCACGATGAACTCTTGCCAGTACATTTGCCTCGGGAGATTGTTGGACAAACGGGTAATAGTGGATTCCATCCAACAGATGCCTGGGAACAATGGTTGAATGCTTGTCCGCCAGTGCCGATAGGACTTGAAGAGCTAAGCAATCGCGTAGAGCGTCATTTTGTGTGCCGGGCATTAGAAACCAGCAACCACCAGCGCACTCGTGCCACTGAACTGCTTGGTTTTACGAAAGTGGATCAATTGCGCTATCTGATGCGAAAACACAACCTGGGATAAGCACAATGCAGAATTTCCAGCTGTTACAGTTTCGCGTATGATGCCTCAATAAGGTCGTTTTCTATGGCTTCCCAGGCCTCACGCTCAGCTTCGAAATTGGTCTTTTGTATACGTTGATGATCGACGTTGGTCAGATATTTTGCGACACGCTGGCGGAACGTGTCGAGGATGAGACGCTGTACATCAGGAGGCGGCATTATGCGCAATTCCACCTGCGTCGCCAGATAAAAGTCCGCTTTATTGAAAGCGAGAGAAGCAAGATTACTGAAAGCGGCAAGCAGTGCCATTTTCTGTTGTGTAAAATAACCGCGTTGTGTGCTGGAAGCGGACAAACATCCGACGATACTATCGCCAAGCATGATAGGATAGGCAGCGGCACTCACTTCATTTTCAGTACGGTAGGCAGGTACAAGATGATCGTTGCTCAGGTCTTCAATAGTAGCTTCATGGCGAGCTTCTACGACATAACCAGCGAGAGATTCCATACCGAGAAAGAGCGAAAGGTGCGTCAGGTCGGAGTCCCAGGGAGGCGTGCCTTTGCCAGCTACCTCACGCAGCGAACGGATTTTATTGTCATGTGTTCTAGATGGAGGCATACATTGAACCAATGTAATAGACATTCCAAGCCGATTGGGGTCAAGTTGCTCCAGTACCTGAGTGAGAATGGCTTCACTGATTTGCCAGAACCGGAGTGACTCGGTTGTAGTTGTACGCAAACTCAAGACTTGAGTATAAAATTCGGTGGGAACCTGTTCAGACGGCCCTTCCTTCAACCAGGACTGGATATTGGGATACGGACCCGCCTCCAGGGCCTCGATTAACTCTTGACGATGCTGCGGGTGTACAACCTGTACTAAGCGCGTTATTTGAGGCCGTTGTGGAAGTACTCCGCCATTTGCCCAGCGCGAGAGAGTCATTTCTGACAATCCAAGAGCTGTTGCTAAACGGCGGCGCTCCGCGGACGCTCTGATAATTTGCCTCAAGATGCTTTGCCATGATGACGTTGTTGTCATGTCTTGCCTACCTCAAAGACTTCGTATTCTCTATTACTGATGCATATCATAGCAGAGGTAGCATTTCGCGTCAACTCAGACACGGCTTGTTTGTATTAAAATAAAGGAAAATTTAGATCAAAAACGGTGAAACTGTTGTGTTACCAGCGAGTATCGGGTATGATAGTAAGAACAAAGTATATCTCACTGAGACCAATAAACGAATGCCGGGAGTGGCAAATGGCGAAACGCATAATTGTTGCTGATGATGATAAAGAGGTACGCGAAATTATTACCTTTGTCTTGACCCATAACGGATTTGAAGTTCTCGCAGTCAACAATGGTCAACAATTGCACGATGTCCTTGCACAACAATTACCTGATATCCTGATCCTTGATGTCATGATGCCAGGTGAGGATGGCTATCATCTCTGTCATGCGTTGCGTTCAAACCCACGTACTCAGTACATTCCTATTATTATCATGACCGCTCACACCGAAGAAATCTATGAGCGCATCAGTATTGACCTGGGAGTAGCAGAGCATATAACCAAACCATTTCATCCACTCGCACTGGTAGAGCGTGTCAAGGCACTTCTACCAAAAACGGCGCAAAATTGAGAGGCAAAGTACTTGTCTCTCAGCTAAAAACTTGGTATGATTACTAGCAAGAGCGTTTTGGCGAGTTTAAGGAAGCAGAGCGGACATGCCAAACAGATATGAACGTGAGATTGAAGAAATCCTGCGCAATTTAGAAACAACGGAACCCAGAGCGGGCCGGGGACAAAAATTTGGCGAGCGCACGCGCCACAAACCGCCCACTCGTCAGCGCAGACAACCCATGCCCTCCCTCAACTTGAGAGTGACGGATTGGTTTCTGCTGATCGCGGTAGTCACCATCAGTATCGCTGCGGGCTTCGCTTACGCAAATGCTGGTGCGAACACCATTACTGGTATTGTGGCTCTTGTAGGACTTGTATGTCTGATACTCCTCGCTCTTTCGTCTTTCATATCGTATTCACGTAGCTCAACACAATCTACCCGTTATGGAAATGTCACGCCTCTGCGTCGCTCTCCATTCCACGGGATCGCGACGCGCTGGCACTTGTTCCGGCTCAAGTTGCGCTACAAGCGGCGTAACGAACACTAAAAGTACTTGACAGATCGCTAGAAGCGTGCTATAGTGCGTACCGTACCCATTCCGGTAGAGAAGAGAATGGTGTCACGGGGTGTGGCGCAGTTGGTAGCGCGCCTGCTTTGGGAGCAGGAGGTCCGCGGTTC
>DATGJV010000648.1:0-3732 GCA_035295005.1 Ktedonobacteraceae bacterium
GCGGCTCGCGCTGTTCGCTGAGTGCGGCTTGCAGTTCCCGCTCACGCGATTGTACCATGAGCGCCGCTAACTGTTCCCAGGTTGCTTTGTCGGCGTGTGGCACAAAGAGGCGGTCCCATTGCTGCTGTTCCTCTTCGGTAAAGGGGCCAGCATAGGCCAGCCAGCCATGCCCATCATACGCTACAAGCTCACGAAACCGTCCCAGCCAGCGCCAATCTAACTGATGTTCGGGCGCAGTGGCCTGTTTGCGCCATTGTTCAATCTCCTCTAAAGCGTTTTTGGCAAACATGCGATACATTCTCCTTTCAGGGCGAATTTGCGGAAGCGCCTCCCGCAATAACGACTCTGCCTCTTCAATTCTGCCAAGACGCAAGTAAAGCCGCCCACGATAGACGGAGTAAATCCAGGCTTCACCTTGTGAGACCGCATCTCCTGTCTCAGCACAACGATGTATTTCAATAGCTGCTTTCTCGTCAAAGGACAGTGCCTCTTGAAATCGCCCAAGTTCCATGAGGATTTGCGATTTATCGCCATAGGCTGCTGCCAGCCCGGTAAATTGGGCGTACCCCTGTTCTTTCAATACGATACTGCGGTCTATAAACTCCAATGCCTCCTCAAACTGACCACTTCTTCCCAGTTCAAAGGCGAGGTAGTTGTAACTATACGCAAGCTTCCTCCTATGAAGGCTCATTTTGAGTGATGATTGCGTGTTCTCGGCCCCGGCCAGCAGAATACCGCTGTACCGACGATAAAGAGCGATGACCTGCTCTCGAAGGTCTCTGGCTTTCTGTATATCCCCTTGTTCTTCTGCATATTCGCACCAGGTTCCCACAAGTAATGCACGCTCGCAGAGCAGTGAAGTATGCTGGTCCAGATGAGGAATCTGACGCGCTTCCAGACAGGTGTAATAGACATCCAGAATGGCTTGTGCTTCTTCAAAGCGGAGCTCATTCATTGCCTGCAACATGAGCCTACGCGTCAAGGCATATTCTGCACCCAGTGAAAGCTTGATCTCTCTTTGCAAAAATGCAGCAAGAATTCGCTCGCGATACTCATGCCAGCTAGCATCGGTGGTTTTGCCAAGAAATGGATAGAGCCTTGTTTGTAATAACAATCCCACGCATTCCATCTCCAGGGTTTCGTGCCAATCAAATTGTTGCATCACTTGCTCAGTCAGGTGAGCAAGACGTGGGCCGTACCCGTGATTGAAACTGATCCATCCATAATAGATGAGAAGTTCCTCCACTTCAGACAGATGATGATGCTTGAGCAGCAAGCTAGCCAGTTCAGTGATGACGGCACCCTGCTCCTGCTCATGCAGCGTCCCTTTTTTGATCCATGCCTGGCACGCCTCAATCAACGTCTCTTCACGTTCGTTCCTCTGCTCAACATTGAGTTCTCGATACATGGCGGCAGCGACCATCGGGAGCAGTTGGATGCGTTCGGGGTAGGAGACCAGCACCGACGCTCGCCGCAGTTCTTTGATCGGACGAGGCCCTTGCGGACAGAGGTGTTGCAAGGCTGGTTTCGCCAGTGGAATACGCGCTACAGAGAGAATTTCCAGCAGGGTACGCGCTTCCGGCGAAAGATGCTGGGTGGTGATGATACGCTGTAACAGGGGCGCTATATCATCGGCGAGCGAACCCCCAAAGATATGCGGTTCGGTCAGCAACCGCTCGATGGCCCCGGTCATGCTCTCTCCGTCTGTACTGGCACCAGGCACGCTCTCGCCAAATTCCGCCCAATCCTCCATCTCCAGTGGCTGTTTCACCAGTGCTGCTACCCATTCCAACGCCAGTGGGATACCCCCCACCCGGTCATGAATCTGCTCCAGCAGTGCGACCGGGACACTATCCAGACCGTGGTGCTGCAACACCAGCAGACTCGCCTCACGTGATAACGGCGGGAGTGGACATTCGGCCAGAAACTGCCGCTCGCCCTGATACCAGCCCGGCCATTGCTGGCTCGCGAGCACGAGTGTTGAAGTGTGCTGCACGCGCAACAGAGCCGTGAACAAGCGTTCCCAGCAGGGAGCAAGCAACCCGTTCTCCTGTAAGAGGCACTCAGCATGATCCAGCAACACCAGCAGCGGGAGCCGCGCTTTTTCCAGTTGTTCCATCACCTGCCGTGCCAGGTCGTCCAGCGCGGGCATGGGCGTGGGTGTCCGGGCGCTTCCCAGTTCGGTCAACAGCGTGTAGGCAAAGACATGAAAGGCATCTTCAGGACGCCGGGCGTGGCTCAAGGAGCGCAGGTCGCAGAACACGACGTGGTGCGTTGTCGGGCTGTGACGCAAGAAGGCAGTCGCGAGCCAGTTCAGTTCACTTGACTTGCCAATGCCGGCTGGCCCTCGGATGACGAGAAGTTTCTTGCGCGTCTGCCCCTGCATGCACGCCAGCATCGCCTCGCGCCACTGCTCGCGTCCAAGCAGGTGGTCGGTGTCGGTGAGCAACGGTTTCTGGGACAGACGTGCCGACAGCGGCGTGGGTGACACGCTGTCCGCTCCGCCATCCAGACGCGCCAGTTCATAGCGCAACTCCGCCCATTCGGCGTCGCTGTGCAGCTCGCGGTGCGTTTTCTTGCGCTCGATTTTGACACGAGCGCGTTGCACGAACTGCTGGCGCTCACTCAGCGAAAACGCGACCCCGGCCAGCACGAAGGCGCGATAGAGCGGCAACACATCCGCAAAACGGGGGGCGCTATCCCCGTTTTCCAGCCGCGTGTAGGTGGTGGGGGTCCAGCCTTTCTCAGCGAGCAAGGCGGCAATCGTTCCCTGTCTGATGCGCTTACTGGTACGCAAGAGTTTGAGGAAGGTGCCAAAATCAGGCTCCTCGTCTTCCTGTTCTTGTGACCTATCAAAGTGTCGTCGCACGCCGAACTCCTTCCCAGAGAGACGCCCTTGCGTTCTCCTCCTATCTTGCCATAGTCGCGGAAAGATGGCAAGCGATTGACCGATCAAGGGCGAGAACCTGCAGTTTTCTGCAGGTTCTCCCGCACATTTTCTGCTACAGTCTTCTCACGGAAGCATGGCGCTGAAGCAAGCAAGGCAATGAGAAGAGAACGAAAAAGCAATAGAGGGAAAAGAACGTGAAGGATGAAAAGATGGGGCAACTGGTAATAGCTATAGACGACTCGCCAACAGTGCGCAAAGTTCTCGAAGTGTGTCTGCACCGGGCCGGGTATGAGGATGTGCACACGTTTCCCGACGGCGTGGCGCTTTTGCGCTGGCTCATGACGCCGGAGGCACGTATCCCGGCCCTGGTGGTGGTAGACCTGAATCTGCCAGAAATAGATGGTTACACGCTTATTCGTACCCTCAAAGCGAAACCGGCCTTCGCGCACACTGTATTTGTCATTCTCACGGGATGCGACGGTATGGTGGATCGTCTCAAAGGGCGCTTGAGCGGCGCGAAGCTCTATCTCACCAAACCATTTCGGACGCAGGATATTGTGGCCGTGGTCGAGGCGCTGGTGGGACCTGCCCGTCTCCAGGTCCCCGCTCTCGCTACTTCTCTATGAAAGGGCATGATGATGCACGATAAGCAGAATATCACCGACGACAACCGCACGGGTATCCACAAAATATACCAGCCAGGCAGTCAGAAGAAGCATACAAATCGCTAAAAGAGGAACTGATAGGACATTACCGTAAGGAGTTGGCCTTCATTTACACTTATCATGACAGGCCGCCCATTGAGTACTACACTCCCATCAAAGAGGTTGTCGCACGGATTA
>DATGJV010000649.1:0-4088 GCA_035295005.1 Ktedonobacteraceae bacterium
TCGCCAACGATGTGAGAGCCAAGAATTTTCCTGTCCGGCCCAAGAAGGCAGAACGTAGGCGTACTGGTGATTTGATAGTCCTGAAAAAACGGATTCTGGGCTTGAGCCGCGATCAGCAGAGGCAGTTGCACATCTACTTCCTGATCCCAGCTCCGCGTTTCTTCCAAGGTGCCGCCACTGACAACCACAAATTCCACTCCATTGTTTTTGGCTTCAGAGGCGGTTTTCTGAAGCATGGGCAAACTCTCTCTGCAGGGTTGGCAAGTGGGAGAGACAAAGATCAACACCACAGCCTGACCCAGGTAATCGGCCAGCGTCTTTGTGACTCCCTGCAAAGTCTGCGCACTAAAATCAGGAGCCGTTGTGCCCGCTTTCAGGCCAACTTCTATCATAGATTGTCCCGTCCGGTTGAAGCGGCGGATGAGCGCCAGCGTTAACAAGACGTTAGCCAGCACAATCAACCAGAGGAAGAGCGAACTAATCACAAGGGCTGTTTCCAGCGGGATTCTCCTTTCTTTGTTTTACCAGAGAGATGCGCTCAAGAAATGCTCTGTTTAGCAGGTGCAGATGCGTACACTGCACGTGTAAATGCCTTGCTCACATCCTCGTGGCGCGGTAGAATAGTAGGAATACCCTACCATGAAATGGCCGCAGCGAACGTTGGTGCAGCTTGTTTTGCAGAATGACCCGGCACATGCAGAAGCTGGTGCCACAGGGGCCACTCTCGCTACAATTTTGTCCAGCAAGAAGCTGAGTGGACCAGACTTCGTGATGGTGTACTCAATGGCACGTAATGTGGAATCGATCATGGTTTGCATCAAGTATCCTCCTTTGAGCTATTGCAACATGAGCAGACAGGGTAACAGGTGAAGACGATACTTTCTTCACCACGATGCCGCGCACATTCCGTAGCGGGAGCGGTCCCCAGCTACGCGAATCGATGCTCTGCTCGCGGTTATCGCCGCAGACAAACATAGAATTTTGTGGAATATGCCAGATGAAAGTTTGCTCCTCTTGAGTGACACACTCGTGATACCCAAAAGGAAGAGAGGTTGAACGGTATGGTTCTCCGGCCAGTGCGACTACACGTTTGATGTGCAGGGAAGGGGGCAGATCACCTGATCTCTCGTCAAGAGGTGATTGCCTGAACACAACAATTTGTCCCTTTTGTACTCCACGCAACCAGCCAGCGCGTAGAGCCAGGACGCGGTCCCCATCTTCCAGGGTCGGAGACATGCTGTCCCCTTGCACCATAACGACTACCAGGCAGGTGCGAATCAGCAGCAAGCTGCCTCCGCACATAAAGAGTAGTACTCCTCCAGACATAAAGAGTATTGCATACCAGGGCATCAATGCTTTCTCCTTTCTTCACTTCGCCAGAAGCAACATGTTACTCCAGGTGAAAGAGTTGCACAATTTCTCCCAGCTGTATCCAGAACATGACGAACACTCCTGCACTCAGGATGATGAATAACCATACTATCCCCGCCAGGCTCTCCTGTACCCCGTGCGTCCAGATCAAAGCTTCGCACCCGCCGCCAGCACACAACAGAAAGCCCACATTGCGCCAGATATCAATCTGCGTAACGGGCCTGTTGCTTGAACCAAAACAGTGACATGAGATGCGCAGTCTTCTGATGAGAACCAACGCCAGGGCCGCACAAAAAATGAGCAGGAGCAGGATAGCCAGAGCGAAGCCAGGGAACAGGACTGGTCCGCCGATGATGATAAGCAAGACAACGGCACCTTCTCCGCCGAGAAAAAGGAGCGCGGCAAGCTTGCTCAAACGTCTGGAGAGCAGCTGAAAGCGCACAAGCGCCTGTTGAAATTGGGCAAAATCGCGAGCCTTGCTGAAACTGGAAAGAGCAAAGACCAGTCCGATCGTCACCCGGCAGAATGCCAACAGGTAGATCATAGGTGAGCCTCCTTCTTTCGGATATGCTTAACATGCGTATGATCCATTTCGCCGCCCACCCCGAGGGCAAGCAACGTTGAGAGTGACAGGCTGGTACTCTCCAGATAACCAGCAGCCTGCAAGCGAAACAAATGAGCGTAGGTCCCGTCCTGCTGAAGCAGCTCTTCGTGTGAGCCATCTTCAATTACGCGGCCGTGCTCAATGACCAGAATGCGATCAGCCTTGCGTACCGTGGAGAAACGATGGGCAATCAGCAGCGTGATGGCCCCTGCCGCAACCTGCTGCATGCGCCCGAAGATCTCCGCCTCTGACTCAGCATCGAGCGAGGCCGTAGGCTCGTCGAGGATCACAACCGGGGCGCGCCTCATAAACGCCCGCGCCAGCGCCATTTTTTGCCACTGACCCCCTGAGAGCTGATGTCCCCCGGCAAACATGCGTCCCAGCATGGCCTCATACCGTTCGGGCAAACCCTCGATTATGTCATCCACGCCACTTTCTCTCGCAGCCTGCTCGATCCGTTCGGTATTCGCGATCTCTTCAATATACCCGAAGCCGATATTCTCCTGGACTGTCATGTCATACTCAATAAAATCCTGAAAAATGGCGCTAATGTGCCGACGGAGATCCTCCAGATCGTACTCCTCCAGGGGAATATTCTCGATGAGAATCTGTCCTTCCGTTGGCTCATAGAGACGGGTGAGCAGCTTAACCAGCGTGGTTTTACCAGCCCCATTGTGACCAACCAGCGCCACACATTCACCGGTACGTAGAAAGAGATTCAAGTTGTGTAGCACTTCAATACTGGTTCCAGGATACGAGAAGCTGACCCCGCGAAATTCGATGCCTTTGGATAGTCGCTCCGGGAGGGTGCGAACTCCGCTTTTGATCTGGCTGGCCGGTGTATCCAGAAATTCGAACAGGTTGGTGACAAAGAGGTTATTTTGGTAGAGCTGAGCAAGGCTTATGAGCAGCGATTGCATGGTTCCCTGAACAACGCCGATGGCCTGGATGTAGCCAGCTAGAAAGCCGAGCTGATTGGTTGCAATTGTCGTGACAATAGCATACACCTGTGCGCCTGCCGCTACAGCGTTGGTCAGGACCGCGAACGGGATCGAAACCAGCATTTCTCGGCGTGCTATCTGGCTATCGACCGCGTAGAAATCGTGATACAGTTGCTTATAACGCTCGATAAAATAGCCACCCAGACGGAAGAGGCGAATCTCTTTGACCGTGTAGGAGTGCGTAACCAGAAACTGAAAGTAAGAGAGTTGGCGACGCAAAGGGGCTCGCTTGCACTCAATGAGATACTCCCAGCGACTAAAAAAGAAGCGTACTCCTACCGAGGGAAGTGGCGCCAGCAAGATGAGCAGACCCAGCCACCAGTTCCAGGATAGAAGCACTGCGACAACAGAGACAAGCGTCACAAGCTGAGAAGCAAGCGTACTCATCTGAGAAAAGATCTGATAGGGCCGGTACGCACTTTCATTGCTCGCACGCTGTAACCTGTCATAGCACACATCATCCTCGTAATACTGTACATCAAGGCTAGCAGCTTTCTCCATGACCTGGATACTAATGGTGTTGCTCAAGCTCAACATTAACAGCGACTGTAATTGCTCGTTCACCAGGCCTATCAGTGCTGAAAAGAGGAGTAGCCCTCCCTGCAACACCCCGAAGAGGAGCGCCATCTGGATCAGATTCTGGGGATGTTCTACGCGAATCGCCAACGAAGCACTCCCGATGATCGCACTGATAAGCTGGATCTGCGCCGCAGGAACGAGACCGCCGAGTACCGTCAGTCCAATCAAGGCGGTAACTAGCCAGGGCCGTGTCCGCCAGACCAGCTTAAGAACACGTTTCCAGGCAGATGTGACCTGGACCAGATGGGCGAGCAGGTGCTTCATTGTTGCAAATCAATCCTTTCCAGGTCTTTTAGCTATGGTGAAAATGACTCGAATCCGGGCGTCGCACGAGCGAGTCAAGCGTATGCCGCCAGAAAGCATAGACCTGGCGCTCTCTATCGTGGTCAAGACCAAGCAGGCGATTCACGTGCATATGAGCTATACTACTCAGGAGTGATGTTTCAGAGACCCAAAGCCGGTCTTCAGCAGCAAGTTGCCGGACCTGCCTACCTATTTCTCCCAGGAAGTCCTCGCGTGGACGGAGCAGTTCC
>DATGJV010000650.1:0-4448 GCA_035295005.1 Ktedonobacteraceae bacterium
ACATGCCCTGCATTTTTCCCTGTATTGTTATTTTGTAGCCTGAAAGATAGGCGGTTATACACATTCGCGGAGAGCAACGTTGCCGCTAATACCGCGTAGTTTCATCAAGGCAACGACTTCGAGCTGGCGTACTCGCTCGCGTGAGATGCCGAGTTCTTTGCCAACTTCGAGCAATGTGCGGCTGTGACCGTCGCCAATGCCGTAGCGCAGGGTCACGACGGAACGCTCTCGTGGTGTGAGGAGAGCAAGAGCGCGGTGGAGTTCTTCGCCTAAAAGATGTTGTGATGCGGTTTCGGCTGGGGCAGGTGTTGTGCTGTCTTCCAATGTGTCTGCCAGAGAATAGCGAGCCTCGTCATCAACGGGTGCGTCGAGCGAGACAGGCTGTTCGATTACCCCTAGCAGGTCTACAACTTCGTTGACATCAATATTGCACGCCTCGGCTATTTGCTCTGGCAACGGCTCCAGGCCATTTTCCTGTGAGAGTTGTGCGGCTACCCGGCGGACTTTGCGCAGACGTGTTGCAACATGTTCGGGCAGATGAATCAAGCGGGATTGTTCACCGGCAGCGCGGCTTACTGCCTGGCGTATCCACCACGTGGCATAGGTGCCAAAATGGCAACCCCGGCGATAATCGAACTTTTCGGCGGCACGCATAAGACCCAGGTTGCCTTCCTGGATCAGGTCAATCAGAGGAACGCCGGTACTGGTATAGCGACGCGCAATGGCAATCACAAGACGTAAGTTCGATTGGATGAGTTTTTGACGCGCCAGCTCATCGCCGATGGCGGCTCGTTGCGCCAGGTCAATCTCTTCGGCATGGGTCAATAGCCCCAGCCCCCGAATGTCACGCAGGTAGCTCTGAAAAGCATCTTCAGCGCCTGTCGCCTGACGTACAGTGGAGGTACGAGAACGTCGCGATGGACCTGTTATATCTTCGAGCGCATCGGTATCACTTTCATCCCCCCCAACTTCCAACTCATCCCCTTCTTCCAGTAATACATCGTTGTTGTCATCTAACGGTGTAGTCAGCCCGGTTAGTGGTTCAGTGATGCGCTCCGACCTCTTTTTGCTGCGAGGCGAATCCAGGTCATATTCACCGGGTATGCTGGAAGGATACGTTGCCGTCATTGAACGTGTTGTCAGCATGGTTCTACGGACATCACTGACGGGATCAACAATTGCCATAATTCCACGCTCCTTTCGGAAAACTTACCGGCAAAATCAGCTGCCGGAATCCGTGTGGCCCCGTGGTCAGCACGTACAGGCCAATCAGCCCACTATCCCCTATTTTTCTTTCTTTCTATCTTGCTTACATTTTAAAGAATAGAAAGATTTATCACATCAGGTGATTACCTTAAATCGAATCAGGTTCTAACTGTATCTTTCACGGTCAGGGTTCTTGTAGTGTGACTCATAAGTGATACGCTATATGCATGAAAGGAGTTTCGACAGGCAGATTTGCTCTATGCATTTCGTCTTCTGCTCCATAGGTAACCGTTTTTTGGGACGAATATTGTCTCCGCTCCCAAGAATCTTTGTTCCCAACCTTCCACTTTCTTTCTTTAGTATTACGTCGCTGCTTATGTATATAGACGTATATATTGCCCACTATTATAAAGACGTTCGGATATGTGCCAACAGGGCAAAATTAGCTGCGATCAGGGTTTGTTTCGTCGAATGGATCCTCGACGCCGTGTCCGCGATCATACATGAGTTGGGTTGGGTCGCCGAGATGTTCTTCATAATCCGGGCGTTTCTCCCATTCTTTGGTAAGGGCATCTGCCGCGCTCATGACAAGCTCTATGCGCTCTTGTTCAATACTGCCAATCGCGTCGTATGGGATATAGCGGTCTTTGGGGAAAAGATAACCTTTATGAACAAGAAAAGAGTCTTCATAGACCTCTGCGACATGCCCCAATTTCTGGTTGTCGGAAGAATAGACCTGCATATGTGTATGAACGTCGTGCTGGCTCCAATTGGGCATGAATCTGTTCCTCGCTTTCGGTGCAAGTATTTTTGCTTCTCATACATATATACGTCCTAACACAACAACCAGTTTCGGCGATGACCAAATAGGCTTAGATGTTGTCCCCACTGGCTCCGTAATCCAATCAAAAAGTTACTTGACACACGGTCTGGTAACAAGTATACTGGTCAGTATAAGAATAGATACAGATTTTGAACGAGTGGAGTAGAGGGAACCGACCCGCCAGAGAATGGAGGCCACCGGGTGCAAGCCTCCTATGGAAACGCCCCTTGAACGTGACTCGGAAGTCGAATACTTGATGCGGCAATTGCGCCGGGGTAAGGTATTCCGGGTAAAGCCCGTTAGCGCTGTTATGAGGATAATTGGCCCCATGCTGGTTGGGCGGGCCACTTATCAAAACAAGGTGGTACCACGAGTCGCGTTGCCCTCGTCCTTGCGAGGTGGCAACGTTTTTTTGTATCACAAAAAGGAGTACTAAAGAGATGTTGCCCAACCGTTACGATTTTCGCGAGGCTGAACCACGCCTTGCACACTTCTGGGCCGAGAACAACACCTACGACTTTGATTCTGCTGAATCTACTGGTGCTGGCCCGCTGTTTTCTATTGATACGCCGCCACTATCCGTTTCCGGTCAACTGCACCTGGGACATTGCTATTCGTACACGCAGGCGGATGTTATCGCTCGCTATCATCGAATGCGTGGCGAGCGCGTCTTTTATCCGATGGGTTTCGATGATAATGGACTACCCACAGAACGCTTTGTTGAGAAGACGATTGGTCACAAGGCAACCGAACTTGGCCGTGAAGCCTTCATTGATGCGTGCCTGAAATTAACCGGACAGACAGAGGATCGCTTTGAGCAAATCTGGCGACGGTTAGGATTGAGCGCTGACTGGCACTATCGCTACTCAACCATCTCACCGGAGTCACGTCGGGTTTCGCAGTGGTCATTCATTCAACTCTACCAGAGCGGTCGTGCCTATGCACAACTCGCTCCCACGCTCTGGTGTCCTGAATGTCAGACAGCCATCGCGCAGGCCGAAGTCAATGATGCCATTTTTCCAACGCAATTCTCGACGCTGGCATTTCATCTGCCGGATGGGGGCATTTTGCCAATTGCCACAACGCGCCCGGAACTATTACCCGCTTGCGTTGCCATCTTTGTTCACCCGCAGGATACACGCTATGCTCACTTGATAGGCGCTACGGCGAGCATTGAGATTGGAATAGATGCTCGTGATGCTCGTATCGAAGTTCCTATTCTTGCAGACGAACTGGCAGACCCGACAAAGGGAACGGGCGCTGTTATGTGCTGTACCTTCGGCGACTCAACCGATGTTCGCTGGTGGCATACACACCATCTACCATTGCGTACCGTCATCGGGCGTGATGGACGTATGACTGCTGTCGCGGGTGTCTATGCCGGTTTACCCGTCATAGAGGCGCGTAAACGCATCTTGCACGATCTTGCGGAAAGAGGACTCATTCTGCGACAGGAGACGATAGAGCATACCGTTGGCGTCCATGAACGCTGCGATACGCCTGTTGAATACCTGCAAACGCGGCAATGGTTTATTCGCATTCTCGACGAAAAAGAGCGATTGTTGGAGGCGGGACGCAAGATAGCATGGTATCCAGAACATATGCGCACGCGCTACGAGCATTGGGTTGAGCATCTCCAGTGGGACTGGTGCATCTCGCGCCAGCGTTACTTTGGCGTTCCGTTTCCTGCCTGGATATGCCGCGCCTGTGGCAAGACGCTATTAGCGGCCTGGGAACAGTTGCCGGTTGATCCGCATACCACAATCCCTCTCACATCTTGTGACTGTGGTTCAACCGATTTCGAGCCTGAACCGGATGTTATGGATACATGGGCGACATCATCCTGTACGCCATTGATTCTTGGAGGGTGGCCTGTTGAGTTCAACGACCCGGCGTGGTTTGCGCAGCATTTCCCGTCAAGCCTTCACCCGCAGGGACACGATATTATCCGCACATGGGCGTTTTACACCATCGTCAAATCGCTCTATCATACGGGTGATATTCCGTGGCGTGCGCTGATGATTTCCGGCCATGGGCTTTCACAGGAGCGGCGTAAAATCTCCAAATCGAAGACACATAAAGAGTCCGGGCCAATGGAACTTATTGAGGAGGAGTCAACCGATGCTTTGCGTTACTGGGCCACTGCCGGTCGCACAGGTGCGGATAGCCCATTTAACACGGAAACCATTGCCAACGGTCGGCGACTGGTTACGAAGCTCTGGAATGCCAGCCGTTTTGCCGAAAGCCGTCTGGAAGGTTTCAAGCTTGAGGCTATCAACGATAGTAAGATTACTGCGAACCTGTTGCCAACCGACCTCTGGTTGCTCTCTCGCCTGGCACGAACAATTGCCTATGCCACAAAGGAACTGGATAGTTACGAGTATGCAACTGCCCGTATGGAGGTTGAACGATTCTTCTG
>DATGJV010000651.1:0-10442 GCA_035295005.1 Ktedonobacteraceae bacterium
AAAATATCCAGATTGCTCAACCCGACTGTCTCCTCACTGTTCGCCGTAGCCCCGGCATTGTTAATCCAGATATCTATCGGTCCCAGCCTCTCTACCACATCTTTGACAAGTCGCGCTACATCATCAGCATTGCTGATATCCGCCTGTGCAAGCATGGCTGTACCACCGCTGGCTTCAATCTGGCGCACCACGTCCTCAGCAGCACCTTGAGAATGTCCATGATGCACCAGCACAGTTGCACCCTGAGCCGCGAAACCGAGCGCCAGTGAACGCCCGATGCCACGACCAGCGCCGGTGATAACCACTGCTTTCTTGTGAAGTGGACGCGACACGTCAACTTCTACGCTATCACTCATCATATCCTTGCCTCAAAGACGTATTGCATCGAACGATAAAAATGTTTCACGTGAAACATTCCCGTTATTCTGATTGCTTTAACAATGCAGCCTGCTCCCTTGTTATAAGTACCCTTTATATGCTACACTTTTGGCTAGAGTCTGGTCAATGGAGACCTGACACCTTCTTTAGCAAGAAGATGCGCTACGATTACGCGCACACGAAGGGAGTTATGCCGGTGATTACCCACAATATACCTGTGGCTTTACCTGAATCTTCCACACTATTACGACAGAAACAAGTAGCAGAACTCCGTCGGCTACGCCATGAGTTGCACCTCAGCTATCGGCCTATTCTCCAACAGGGTGCGGGACCGATTCGCGTGATGGCTCGTATGGTGGCAGACCTGGAGCGGCAATGCCGCGCTCTCAATATTCCTGAAGAGATTATCCAAACTGAAATAGTGAATCGTACTATTGGTGATGTCAATTTGCGTTGGGTGACTGAATGTGAGGGTGAGGAAGGTGGGCCAACCGATTATCGCATGTTGGCCGAAGAGGTCGGTGTGGCATTGCCTGGCGAGAATATTCATGGCTATATCGCGTCCGGTACGACATACCTGTGGCTACGCGAACAGATGTTAGAATTTGAAAGGCAATTGCTGGCAGAGCATTTCGATTTACGCATCTATGATATTCTCGCAATTGGCAATCCTCTCCTTCGTGCTTCGCTGGCAAAGGAGATGCAGCGTTGGGGGCTTTCAGTCACACAGGAACAAGTTTACCTCGGTCTGGGTGCTATGGATTGCCTCAATAAAGTCTTTTGCGGTTTGATACAGATGTACCGCGAACAGGGTATGACAGAAGTCGCCGTACTCTTTCCAACACCTGGCTTTGCGACTCCTGAATGGCAGGCCAGATCCTATGGTTATCAATTGATCCATTTGCCTACAATGCCGGAACATCACTTCAAGCTAACTGCCGGACAACTTGAGCAGATTATTGATGATAATCCCGCCATTCGCGTCATCTACCTCACTATCACCAATAATCCTACAACATTCGCATATACACCTGATGAATTGAACGCCCTCCATGATGTGTTACGCACCTATCGCGAGAAAGGTCAGGAGATATATATTCTCGCCGATCTCGCCTATATCGGCACAGGCAAGCCAGAGGAAGATTGCGCACGCATGGAAACCTTCATTCCTGATGATGTGTTGAAGCATACCATTTTCGTTAGCAGCTTCTCAAAAACAATGACGCTCACCGGTGAGCGTTTCGGCTGGGTCACCTGTGGTGATGTAACACTCGCTGCCGCCATTGCGCCAGGCTGGTCGAATAGCATGGCCTCGTTGCCTGCCGAGTGGCAGCTGCGCTTCATGGCTTATATGCGTCTCATGGAATCGCGTCCCTGGTTGATAGAGAAGCTACGCGCCTTCTATCGTTTACGGCGACAACGTTTCATCGCTCAGTTGCATCACATCAACGAACAGGAACCCTTGTTTGAAAAGGTATACCTTGACGACGATGCAACAGTCTACAACTGGAGCAAGCTCCTCCCCGGTGAAGATGCCTTCTCACTCTTCGAAAAGACGGGTATCGCAGGTGTTCCTGGCTCCGGTTTTGGTTACAGCGATGAATATATTCGCTTCTCCATTGGCGTTATTCCCGTACCAGAGGTGAGCGGAAAGTAGCTTGACCTGTCTGTGACCCAGGTGATACGCTGTTAGCAAAGCTACGAAAGAACATTTACAGAGCGATGAATGTTTCACGTGAAACATTCATCGCTCATGACCCTCTATTTTTCCCATGAACAGAACAAAAGGAGAGAACTTTCACATGGCAACACGCATTGGCATTAACGGGTTCGGTCGTATTGGACGCCAGTCCATGAAGGCCATTCTTGAACGTCATCCAGACACACTTGAAGTGGTCGCCATCAACGACCTGATGGATACAAAAACAAACGCACATATGCTCAAATATGACTCGACCTATGGGCGTTTTCCCGGTGAGGTCGAGGTCACTGAAGATACGTTTATCGTCAACGGGCATAGCATCAAAGTATTCGCGGAACGCGATCCTGCGCAAATTCCCTGGGGCGACCTGGGAGTTGAACTGGTTATCGAATCAACCGGCTTTTTCACCGATGCCGATAAAGCAGCGGCACACCTGCGTGGCGGCGCGAAAAAAGTGATTATCTCCGCGCCCGCGAAAGGCGAAGACCTGACGATGGTGCTGGGTGTCAACGAGCAAATGTATGATCCCGCCAGACACAACATCATTTCCAATGCTTCTTGCACCACTAACTGTCTCGCTCCTGCCGCCAAAGTCCTCAACGATAATTTCGGCATTGAGCGCGGCCTGATGAATACCATCCACTCCTACACCAACGACCAGCGCATTCTCGACCAGGTGCATAAAGACCTGCGACGCGCACGCAGCGCTGGGTCCAATATCATTCCGACTACAACGGGTGCCGCTCGTGCGCTGGCCCTTGTCATTCCAGAACTCAAGGGTCGCTTCGATGGTATGTCCCTGCGCGTCCCCACTGCTACCGTTTCCATCGTGGATTTCGTGGCAACTGTACGCAAGGAAACCACCAAAGAAGCCATCAATGCCGCATTCAAAGAGGCTGCCGCCGGTCCGCTTAATGGCATCCTCGATATTATTGATGAGCCGTTGGTCTCTAGCGATTTCCGCGGCGATTCGCACTCATCCATCGTTGATGGGTTATTGACGATGGTTATGGGCGGCAATATGGTCAAGGTATTGTCATGGTACGACAACGAGTGGGGGTATTCCTGCCGCGTAGCCGACCTTGCCAACTTCATTGCGCAAAAAGGCTTCTAGCCCGGAGTATACAGGTATGAATAAGCAAACTGTCCGCGATGTGGATGTCGCGGGAAAACGTGTGCTTATGCGCGTAGACTTCAATGTGCCACTCGACGACAAACAGCACATTACCGATGATACGCGCATACGTGCCTCGTTACCAACCATCAACTACCTGCTCGATTCCGGCGCGGCAGTCATTCTCATGTCGCACCTGGGTCGGCCAAAAGGCGAAGTTGTCGAATCCATGCGCATGGCACCAGTCGCTCAACGTCTGAGCGAATTGCTGGGGCGACCTGTGCAAACATCGGAAGAGTCTGTAGGTCCGGCGGTCGAAGCACAGGCAAAAGCCTTGCAGCCTGGACAGGTATTGCTGCTGGAAAATCTGCGCTTCCACAGGGAAGAGGAGAAAAACGATCCTGCATTTGCCCGGCAGCTTGCCGCCCTCGGCGATCTCTATGTCAACGATGCCTTCGGTTCGGCCCATCGTGCCCACGCTTCAACCGAGGGCGTGGCGCATTATCTGCCAGCCGTTGTAGGTTTCCTGATGGAGAAAGAAATCAATTTCCTGGGTTCTGCACTGGAGAACCCTCGTCGTCCCTTTGTGGCAATCATCGGTGGCGCGAAAGTCTCCGACAAGATAGCGGTGCTGGAACGCCTGATTTCTCTGGTTGATACCCTGCTCATTGGAGGCGGCATGGCAAACACCTTCCTCAAAGCCGAAGATTACGAGATTGGCAATTCGCTCTACGAAGAGAGCAAACTTGACATAGCTCGCGACCTGATTAACAGGGCCCGGCAGCGCAACATTCAGTTTGTACTTCCCCCTGACGTTGTGCTGGCAGACCGTTTCGCCAATGATGCCAGCGTGCGCATCGTCCCATCCAATCATGTGCTGCCAGAGTGGCGTATTCTTGATATTGGCCCCGCCACCATCACTGCTTTTCGCGACGCATTACAACAGGCGCAAACTATCATCTGGAATGGCACGCTCGGCGTCGCGGAAATGCCCAACTTCGCTAAGGGTACTGATGCCATCATTGAGATTCTGGCGGCACGCACAGCAGATGGCGCTACTACCATTATCGGCGGCGGTGACTCGGCAGCGGCAGTTGAACAGGCTAATGCGGCAAACAAGATGACCCACGTCTCCACCGGCGGCGGCGCCTCGCTGGAATTCCTGGAAGGACGCACTTTGCCGGGAGTTGCAGCATTACAGGACAAAGGGTAAAGGTGGCGTTATGACAGCTATTCGTACCGCGATCATCGCGGGCAACTGGAAAATGAACTACGGCCCCAACCTGGCAGCAATCTTCGCGCAAGAGATCGTTCCAGAATTGGAACAACTCGTGTTACAGCACGAACACATTATGTGTATCCTCTGCCCGCCAGCCATTTCATTGCCTGCCGTCCGGCAAGTACTGGACGCACAACCAATATCGCAGGTAGAGTTGGGCGCACAGAACATGTACTTTGAGGAAAGTGGAGCTTTCACCGGCGAACTTTCACCAACGATGGTAGGAGAGCTTTGCAGTACCGTCATTCTCGGTCATTCCGAGCGTCGCACTATCTTCCATGAAAGCGACGAACTGGTCAATCGCAAATCTCTCGCGGCCTTGCACCATCACCTGCGTCCAATCGTCTGCATCGGCGAAAACGAGGCCCAACACGACGCAGGCGAGACAGAGCTGGTGATTCACAATCAGGTACAACATAGTCTCGCGAACCTTCCATCGCAACATGTTCGCGATGTTGTTATCGCTTATGAACCAATCTGGGCCATTGGCACCGGCAAAGCCGCCACAGCCGAGGGTGCGGGGAAGACCATTCATCAGATACGCGAACTCTACGGCGACATGTATGGCAGAGAAGCCGCTGCTACATTACCCATCCTCTATGGCGGTAGCGTCACCTCCGCCAACATCGCGGAATTCATAGCACACCCTGATATAGATGGCGCTCTCGTCGGGGGAGCCAGTCTAAAGCACGATTTCGTGGAAATTGTGCGTAAAACCATTGAAGTTACAGGACAGTAGTGATGATACAGTCAAACTGTCAGGAAACATTTCCTGACAGTTTGACTGTATCATCACTACTGTCCTGTACAAATACCTCTTGCGGCAACAGAATATCCATCACCGCTAGCTTTGCCAGGAACCGGGGACTAATTCCACATGATGCAAAGTCTCCTGTAACTCTGCCATTCTCAGCATCCAACCCATTCGCAGAGTAGCGAAAGATGCTTTGTACTTTCAACTCATCTTCCTCCCCACTCAGCACTTCAGCGATGTCAACAACCTTGCGCGAACCATCTGGCAAACGAACCATCTGTACAATTACGTCCACGCTGTCAGCTATCTGGCGGTGAATGATATGTTCAGCTACATTATCACTGTGACACATAGCAGCAAAGCGCGTGAGGCAATCCTGAGCATCTCTCGCATATACCGTTATGAGCGAGCCATTATGGCCTGTATACAGCGCACGGAGCAACTCTAGAACCTCTTCGCCGCGACATTCGTCCAGAATGAGGCGCTCTGGCCCCATATGTAATGCACTCATTAGCAGATCGCGCAGCGTGACGTTTCTGGCAACTTGCAACCCAATCACCTGTCTCTGATGCAAACGCAATTCGGTGGATTCTTCAATGATAATGATGCGTTCCTCATCCGGGATAGCAGCGCAGAGTGCATTGAGTAATGTCGTGCGTCCAGAGTCCAGGGTACCACAGATAAGCATATTCAAGCGGCCTTCCACGCAAGCCTGCAATACATCTGCCATAGGCTGTGACAGGGTATCGCTATGTACCAGGTGCGCCAATGTCAACGGTTCCTGCAACATCTCCTTGCGCAATGTAAGTACTGGCCCATTAACGGCATTGGGCGGCAACACCGCATGAAGCTGAATACCATGGGGCAAACGCGCATGAATAATAGGCCAGCCGGGTTGCAGATGCTGACCGGTCTGGAGCAGCATAGACTCAATGATGCGTACCATCTGTTCTTCATTCTCAAAATGATATGGCACCTCTGCCAGCAAACCGTTCCGCTCAACATAAGTACAGCGAGGACCGATGCAGGTTACTTCAGAGATAGTATCGTCTTTCAGCAAAGTTTCCAACGGACCATAACCATGATAACCAGCCACCGTTTGCTGCTTGTTCTGTACAGGAGCTTTCGACTGAGATAGAGGGCCAACATCGTTAAGCCATGTCTCATCAGACGTTATATTTCTCCCTTGCATCTTTGGGCGAATCGGCGGTGTCACGTGATTTCTTACCAGCATCGTATCTCTCTCCATCTACTCACTCCTGAATACCTATGTCCAGTATAGCCACCGTCACCTAGACCTCTACGCCTCAAAGGATAAAAGCCGTAAAGAGAAAACGCGGCAATCAAATGCTGGCAATCTGGCTTTCCACGCCAGATTGCCAGCATTTGATTGCCGCGTTTTCTCTTTACGGCTTCATTATACCCCATCCAGTCAAGCAAAAAATCGTCCCTTTGAACGGTGTTGTTTCTCACGCCCGTATGTATACTTGAGCAATTGAACAATGAGTCCCTACCAAACCGAGAGTTGCGATTACATTCATCATGAGGAGAAAAAACATGACCACACCGCACAACCTCAGTTTTCCTTACCAGCCGAAGGAACATGATGTTCCTTCGCTCTCAGACGACTTTCTGAACGCCCTGATCGCGGAGATTGATACTGATGATATCGTGGGTATTACGTTGGCTGGCAGCCATATACGCGGCGAAGCAACACCGTATAGCGACGTAGACCTGGCGTGCTGGGTACCAGATGCCATTCCGCAGCCATTGAAGCGCATGGTGTATCGGGATGGACATCTTGTCAGTATCGGTTTCAAAAAAGGTGCCGATGTGCGTCGCGCATTAACACTACCATATCTGGCTATCTGGGTTGGAGCCAGTCTGCAAACACCCGGTGTTCGCCGCACTCTGCTCGACAAAGATGGGTCTGTTACCGCGCTTATGCACGATATCGCCAACTTTCGCTGGGAGCCATTGCAGGAGTCCGCGGACTTCTTTGCCAGCGACTGGCTGATGCTATTGACCGAGAGAGCGCATAAAATACTCAGCGAACTCTCGAAAAATAATGACCCCGGTATCGCCTATGCAAGTGCAAGACTGCTCTCACATCTAACAGAAGTCGTAGCAGTGCAGCGCAGCGTTATGATTAAAACCGAAAGCACATATTACCAACAAGTCGAGGAGGCGGCAGGATTGGATTCCGTGTGGACAGTGTATCACCGTCAGATCGCCGGAGTAGATACTCCATCAAATATGCTTTCTGTAAAAGCCAGGGGCATCGCCTGTCTGCACCTGTACTGTGAGACAGTCAAATTGTTATGGGATATTCTGTTACCGGCACATCGTGAGGTAATAGAGCAAACGCTAGCCATCATTAATATATCTCTGTGAAGCGCCGTGCTACGCACAGCACAGGCATAAAAAGGATGAACAATTTTTGCGCAAAGCGCAAAAATTGTTCATCCTTTTTATGCCTGTGCTGTGCGTAGCACGGCCATCCATGACCTAAGAAAAACTAATCGAGGTAATCTTTCAGCTTGCGGCTGCGGCTTGGATGGCGCAACTTGCGCAGGGCCTTCGCCTCGATCTGACGAATGCGCTCGCGGGTCACGTGAAACTCCTTGCCAACCTCTTCAAGGGTACGGCTGCGACCATCGTCAAGGCCGAAGCGCAATTGCAACACTTTGCGCTCGCGCTCGGTCAGGCTATCCAGCACATCCTCCACCTGCTCTTTGAGCAGCTGGTGGCTGGCGGCCTCAGCCGGTGCCAGGGCGGTGTGGTCTTCGATGAAATCGCCAAGATGGCTATCATCTTCCTCACCGATTGGCGTCTCCAGACTAACCGGCTCCTGGCTGACCTTGATGATTTCGCGTACCTTTTCCGCGGTGATCTCCATCTGCTCCGCGATCTCCTCGGACGTAGGCTCACGACCCAATTCCTGCAGGAGGCGGCGACTAATGCGAATCAGGCGGTTGATCGTCTCCACCATATGCACGGGGATACGAATGGTACGCGCCTGGTCAGCGATAGCGCGAGTGATGGCCTGACGAATCCACCACGTTGCATACGTGCTGAACTTGTAGCCCTTCGTATAATCGAACTTCTCGACAGCACGAATCAGGCCGATATTCCCTTCCTGGATCAGGTCCAGCAGACTCATACCACGCCCGATATACTTCTTTGCCACGCTGACAACAAGGCGCAAGTTGGCCTCGGTGAGACGGCGCTGGGCCTCCTCACCGTCATCCACCCAGCGGCGGCTCGGTGTTGGCTTGAGACGCTCGGCCTTGCCGCGTTCCATACGCTGGGCCAGCCGTACCTCTTCCTCTGCCGAAAGCAGAGGGACACGCCCGATCTCGCGCAGGTACATCCGTACTGGATCATCCAGGCTACTCTCAAGATCGGCAACTACAATACCAAAACCATCTTGCAGATCTTCCCATTTGCTGTTCGCCATGACCATAGCATCTACCTCGTCTTCTGGTCCTGGCTCCCAATCTGCTGGCGGCTCCTTAGTTGGATCCAGGGCATCCATAGGCTCTTCGTCCTGCAGTTTCGCGAACAGATCATAGGACTCATGCTCGTCAGTAGGAGCTACGAGGCTCCCACTGGGCGTCGCATGAGCGACATGACCTATACTGTCAATATCAAAAATGTTCTCCGTATTATTCAACATGGATTCTTCAAACGGTCCCCTATTGAACACGTCATCCAATGGCTCCGTACTTGTACCTACTCGCTCGTCGCGTACCAGATCAATCACGTCTTGTTCCCTATTCACCATTCTGGCATCCCCCTTCAGAAAACAGGTCTAGATGATAAAACGAATAATTAGGAATGATAAATGATACATCCCGTTTCCTGATATCCAATTTGGTAAGATGATGTCTAACTGCTGCCAATTTGCCACTTTGTCTGCCAGCTCGCACCGACAGGGACAGGCCTTTTGCTCACCCCTGCAAATGCGTCGCTGAGTCAATTGTTCGCAACTGCTGCTGAAGCGCAAACAGCTGCAAGCGCAATTGTCGCTTTGACGTTACGTCACCGGTTGTCTCTGCTTCCTGCAGGAGATACCGTAACTCGATATTCAATTGTATCAGCCGTGTCCGCTTGAGCCGGGTAGCACACTGAACTGCGTCTCGGACCAGTCCAACTTCATCTTTTGAAGCACTCGACTCAGCACACTTCCGCGCTCGTGCGACCGTTGTCAACAACGCAAAAGGCACTACTTGTTCGACGGGTTGATTTGAGGAGGAAAAGCCACGTTGACTTATAGAGTTGAGAATGCGGTACAACTCTCGCGTGTCAGTCCCAGCAAAGTCACCATCAGTTATTATACCACAAACATGCGTACTTAACCCAGGATTGTGCAAGAGTAGCCCGATCAGGTAGTCCTCCCATTGTAACTTATCTGCCTTCCCTTTGTCAAGTCCCCTGCCACTTTGTTTTTCTTGCACCTGCCCCGTTGCACCTGGAACAGATTCTCCGCTTTCCTCAACCCATTCAGGCTTCCCCTGCGCCTCACCATTACCCTTTGCCATGCGTTTCCCCGCACCATTCGACCCGGAGAATTCCGCTACAACACCGGACGATTTCTGCCCTCGTAACGTGCGCTGCAACTCATCGTATAAACTACGCTCGTCAATACTGATCATCGCCGCGAGCTTCCGTATGTAGGCATCGCGCTTGATGCGGTCAGAAATCATGCCAATGACGGGCAACAATCGCTTTGCCGCTTCCGTCTGACCAACCGGCTCACGCAAATTCAAGCCTGCTGTCTTCGTCTCGAAGTAGTAGTCTATCAACGGTAACGGATGTGCCACCGCGTTGGACCAGAAGCTAAAATCACGCCGTATCACCTCGTCGGGGTCTTCCCCCGCCGGGAGTGATAATACGTTGATTTCCGCGTCTACCTGCTCTTCCAGGCGAATGATGCCGCGAGGCTGATTGCGCTTACCCCCCCCAGGCGTTCCCGCCAACGGGACAGGAACAATAGTGCGGTCAAACGTCTTCAACGCCTCCTGAATGCCATGCTCGGTTGCGCTGGCACCAGCCGCGTCAGGGTCAAGCGCGAGAGTCACCTGTTTCGTCAACTTTTTTAATTGTTGAATGTGCTTTTCCGTAATGGCGCTGCCAATACAGGCCACCGTCTGTTTCGTACCGTATTGATGCGCAATGATCGCGTCTACATACCCCTCGACGATCACCACTT
>DATGJV010000652.1:0-6248 GCA_035295005.1 Ktedonobacteraceae bacterium
ATTGAATTTCGCATCCTCTCCTATCTGGCGCAAAACGTCGGCCGCGTCGTGACGCAAGACTTGCTCTTAGAGCATGTCTGGGGTGCGGAATATATTGGCGAAAGCCATATGCTCCAGGTCAATATGAATCGCCTACGCCACAAATTAGAAGATGACCCGGCCCATCCAAGCTTCATTCTGACCAAAGTCGGCATTGGCTATTACATTCCAGCGCAGGCCAACGGTTGATAGCGCAGAAATCATCGTTCGTGATATATTCGTGAGACTTCTGGTTCATCTGGTGACTGGCATGTGAGATAGACCATATATGATAAGTATGTGATGAGGAAGAGGAGTGGGTAGGGAAAGGAGCAACCGCCAGACGATGACAATTGCAGATCATATGGGCTGCGAACACGGGCGGGAACGTTGATGATAGAATAAGAGGCAGACGCGTTAGAAACCCTTCCTGCATATAGTATCGAACATACGTGTTCTCTGTTTCGTTTGCGTCACAGCCCATCTCCCTCTCCGGGCAAACGTGTAGGCTCGTGGTGAGTAAAACAGGGAAGAGGGTAGGCTATCAGCAAGCTGGCAGCCTACCCTCTTCCCTGTTGCCCTGGAGACAAAATCGTAAAGAGACCGATCTCCGCTGCGATCTGACAGCGGGGATCGGTCTTATAGATGGTGCGACAGTGCCTGTTTCAGAGCAAGCGCGTGCTTATACCTGTGCGCTATCGGTTCGCTTGACCTGTGTTCCAACGGGACTAACAGCGGTGACTGTGTTGTGTGGGCGGACAACCAGTACCGGGAGCCGGGTACCACTGAGGACTTGTTCCGCCACGCTGGCCATCGTCCAACGCTGGAGACCTCTTCTGCCATGCGTTGCCAGGGCGATGATATCGCAACCCCCGAACGCCCCCGCTCCCTCCGCATCTTCACCGTTCTCTGCTACTCTGATAATGGCCGCCGCCGGATCGGAATCCAGCACAACAGACCAGGTCACGGTTCCATTGAATGGAACGGTAAATCCGTCACGTATGTGACCCGTCACCGACTGCAAGTACGTCTTCGCCTTCTGCAACACACGCTTTCTTGCCGTGGCGTCACGGGCTTCATCGGGCTGTAGCTCGTGTGTGACGACCCGCAATAGATGGATGGCTCCCTGTCCAGGTGCGGCAAGGGCAGTGATCACCTGAGCCGCCGGTTGCAGTGCAGCTTTTGCTACCACCGAACCGTCCAGTGGTATCAGGACACGCAGTGGACGTTCAACGTAGGGATGTGAAGCGGTGTCAGTTACCGGTGATGCCTCCAGTTCGTGCAGAATCAGCACTGGCATCGATGAAGAGCGTACCACGTACCGGGCCACGCTTCCCAGCAACCATCGCTTCAAACCGGTCCGCCCATGACTGGACATGACGATTATGTCAACATGAAGGGTATCAGCAATAGAGCAGATCAGTGAGGTCGCTCCACCCATACGTACCTCTAGCTGCGTGTGAACACCCTGCAACGTAGTGCATTTCGCGACCGCTTCCAGGTAGTGCCTCGCATCCGCCAGATCCGCTTCCATTACTGATTCCAGTATGTTCGTCGGTGTATAGTTCAGGTGCAGAGAACCGCTGCCGTATTCCACTGGCGGACTGACGACCCGTAAGAGGATCACGGTCCCATGCGAGGCGTGGGCCAATCGTGATGCCGTCGGCAGAGCAAGCTCTGCCAGTGCCGACCCATCGAGCGGAACTAAAATGCGCTCAAACATGATCGTTCTCCCTTTGTGACTAGAGTAAGCCAACCCAGCTTTGTCCGTCACCTGGTGCTTTTGCACCAGTGCTTGCCTGAGTATAGTTTCCTTCTTTTCTCGCCGCACGCTGCTGTGGGGGGACGATGAAGAGCGGGAGCTTCGTGCTATGCAAGACTCGCTGCGTGACACTGCCCATCACCCGGCGTTTCCACCCGCTTCTCCCATGGGTGGACAGGGCGAGCAAGGCAAAGGCATCCTCAATACTTTCAGCCGCTTCAATGATGCTACTCGCGACATCGTTGCCGACGATGACCGATGCGCTCAGCGAGAGGTTGAGGGGTGCTATACTGCCCTTCACCAGTTGCTCCATGAGCGAGGTGAGGTATGCGTTGGCCGTTTGCTTTGCCTGCTCAATAATCTCCATACTGATATTGGCCTGGCTTTTTCCCTGTCCATAGGTAACAGGAAAATCAACGATGCGTAAGAGATGCACCTCTCCCTGCGTCGGCGAGGCCAGCGCGGCAGCAAGATGTGCCACTGGTTCAATCACTGCTTCCGACAATGGAGAGCCGTCTACCGTGACCAGAACTCTCAGAGGGCAGCCTTCCTGGAACATGTCCGTGGGAAGAGGTCCGCCATCGCGCAGGATTAGCACCGGGACGGGAGCAGTACGAGCGGTGACATTGGCCACACTGCCCAGAAACCAGCGTTTGAATCCGGTATAGCCATGACTACACATGACAATCAAATCAGCGGCAGTAGATTGAGCAAATGAGCAGATCGTTGGAGCCACGTCCCCTATCAGTACTTCTATCTGTATCCCTACACCTTCCAGTTCGTCCTTTTGCATTAACGAGGTCAGATAGTCGGTAGCTTTCGTCACATTGACTTCTACTTCCTGTGTGGTCACAATGGTCGCCCGCACCGGATACATATCATACTCTGTTGCCTGTTCCACCACCTGAAGCAAAACCATCGAGCCGGAAGTAGCGCGTGCAATACGTGCGGCTACCGGGATAGCTCGTTCTGCCCGCTCCGATCCATCGAGCGGCACTAAAATGCGTTCAAACATTTCCTTTCTCTCCTTCTTCACAAAATCAAACATTGCCAATCAGGCATTGCTACCTCACAGGCACTCATTTTCTCCTCCAAGCATAGGATTTTCCCGTCACAAAACTATCACAGGAAGCTGACTCTCACTCACAAACGGCTTACAATATTTCTTGAGTTGAGGTAATACAGATGAAGCGGTTTTGTATTCGGTTTATGAGCAAACAGCTTTATTTCGTGACGTGATTGTGAAACAGCTCTGCTATTCTTCAAGAGAGATACATATAGTACCTTGAGGTACTGGCTGAAAGAAATGTAGCGCACAGACATAGATAATGAACAGGGAGCAAAAACAGTGCAAGAACGTATGTCCGATCATTGTCTTTTCCGGGACTGTTGATAAACTTATGGCAGCCTCCTCCTGCCTATGACCCTGATGCCAACCGCATCGAATGGCTCTGGCGCATCTCTCGACGAGTCGTGACCCATAATCATCACCGCAGCACCTTTGAACTGCTCCTCGCGGATGTGGAGCAGCATTTTCAAGCACTGGCTCGGACTCCCGCAGAGGTCCTTCGTCATATCGGCAGTCCGGCAGGCCCCAGACAAAGATCACGATGCTCCTCTGTCACTCGCCCAGGTTGCATCAGCATCTTGGAGGCCTATGCTCACCAGAGAGATGCAAGCACAAGGCTTTCACTGCAGAGAGACCTGGGTTCTCACGGGAGAACGCGAGCGCAGCAACCAGAGGAGCGCGAACCCATGAACGGCTCCGACAGCGGCACCCGCAGCAAAAAGGAAGAGCAGCAGCATGAGAGCCACACTGATCGAGATCCCCGCTGGTGGAATGAAATTTGTTCCGACAAACACCATCACCATCCCCACCATCCAGGCCAACGCATTTGCCAGCACCCACCAACCAGCTTTCGGCAGGTGGCGGCGCAGTACCAGCCATTGTGGAACTCCCAGGATTGACCCCAGAACAAGTCCCATCATCGCTGCAAGCGCATACACCATCAGATCGCTCATCGGCGCGGACGCTGCTGCTCCCGTATCTGCACCGGTGAACAGAAACGTACTGGGTATCATGCCCAGTGTCCAGGCCACAAAGGCGCCGATCGCGGTAGCCAGTGCCCAGACACGCCATCGTATACGTGTAAGAGGCCGACGCAGCACAAGCCACTGTGCTGTTCCAACGACTATTCCTTCGATACAAGTACCTGCAAGCACCGCTAGAGCCGCAGCAGGGACAACACCTGGTGTCTGCTGTGCGTTCATGAGCAGGAACCCACTGATCAATAACGTTCCCCCCAGACCCACTGTCTCTCCTACTGCATTGGCGAGTAGCCACTGGACCCAGAGCTTCCAATCCCAATCTACTCTTGTTTCCTGTACTGTTGTGTTCGACATCAGAAATTCACCTCCGTATGAAACCTGGTCTAAGCCGCGACTTCCACCAGTTCCCTCAATTGCACAATGATCACGGCCTGGACAAAACGTTTGAAAGTTTCGGGGTTTTCAGGCTGGCCGTTCGCATCAAGCTTGACATGAATGAATTTCTGGTAGCTGGGAAATTGTTGGAGAACCAGGAGGAGCTTGTTCGCAACCGTTTCTGTAGCAGTGAACGTTTCCCCTCTGGCATTCATGGTGTGCCCTTGCAGAGAGAGAGTGACGTGAGTGCCGCCTCTGAGATTTTTCCACCAGCTATGTTCTCTCCGGCTGATCACCAGCAGCGTCTCTCCGTCACGCATATAAGAAACTGGGACGGTATAGAGTTTGCCACTTTTGCGTCCCCTCACAGTGATCACTAGCGTACTTTTATCCATAAAGCGATGCAGTGGCGAATGTAAGAGCCAGATCACGATGGGGTTGTAGAGTTTCTGCCAATTCATAAGTAGCCTCCTTCCATCCTCAAGCATAGAAGAGAGGCATCACAATACAATCACAGTTCAGTGGTTTTTACTTCCAATCTCATCACAATTTCAGATGGATAAGCCTTTTTCAGAAGATGATGAAACTCTGGCAACGTATCGCGACAGGTAGGTGCATTGCTGCACTTTCCCCTTGCACGGAATGAGGTAGGGTGCTGGCGAGGTACCATGACAGTTGTTCATGGCCCTTTTCCGTTTCCCCCTCCCCGAGCCGGATGAGGCCATTTCTGTGTAATTCGGCTTACGCACTCAATCGCATTACCGGTATCGGGCTGGTCGTGTATCTCTACTTGCACCTGGTTGTGTTGAGCTTGCTGCTACGAGGGCCAGGTTCCTGGGACGCCTTTGTAGCGGTAGCGCGTTCGCCGTTCTTCCTGATGTTGGATGTCCTGCTGTTTGCCGGTGCCATCTTTCATGGTTTGAACGGCGTACGTTTAGCACTGACAGGCTTTGGTGTGGGGGTGAAGGCGCAGAAGGCATTTTTCGCCGTTGTGCTGCTGGTATCTGTCATCACACTGGGAGTGGTGGCTTTCTTGATCTTTGGAGGATGAAATATGGAAAATCCCTTTGCGCGGGAGCCAAAATCGAGTTCACTCTGGCTCTGGCAGGTGATCAGCGGTCTGGGTTTGATTCTCCTGCTCGGCCTTCACCTCATTGCGAATCACTTCATCGCGAAAGGTGGACTGCGTAATTTCGCGGACGTAGTGGCCTATATGCGCAATCCTATCTTTCTTGTTCTCGAGGCACTCTTCCTGATCGTGGTTGCCGTTCATGCCATGCCAGGCGTGCGTGCGATACTGACCGATTTCGGCCTTCCCGCACGCGCCGAACAGCGCCTGAACCGAGTACTGACCGTCGTGGGAGTGCTGACTGTAGGCTATGGACTGTTGCTGACGTGGGCCATTATCCACTGAAACTGACCTGGAGAAAAATGGGGAATAACGTGGCCGCGAGTCGTCCCAGAAGCGGACGACTCGCGGCCAAAGCGGTCAGATACAGGGACGGGGAGAACGCATCAGGTGCGACCAAGACAGGTGTTCACCGCGCTATAAAAATCGGCCAGCACGAATGGCGCGTGCAGGAAGAGGGTATGATTTCTTTGCGAGATGTTTCCCCATGCCCTGGGAGTATTAACGAGCAGCATGGGAACGCTTTCCACCACCTTGATAGCGTGCAGACGATCAGCGAGTTCCAGTGCGGTGCTGTCTAGCAGGTGAGCATCAATGACCACCAGGTCGAGCCTGACCTGTTTCGCCGTCTCTTCCGCACTCTTCCCACTGGCGAAGGCGAGAATGTCGCACTCGAACTCGGTCGAGAGCGCCATATCCAACAGCTTGAGCATCTTTCGATCGCTGGCCACCACGAGCATCATCAAAACATCTCGCTGATCTGTACGCACAGGTATGTCTTCAGCCTCGACCATGATCTCACCTCCATCACCATTCTCGGTAGAATTATATTAGTAGAATTATTCTACAGGATAGACACGGTTATGGGAAGTGCCGGGTATCACAGTATAGTCACAAAGCGGGCGGCATTGGCAG
>DATGJV010000653.1:0-9623 GCA_035295005.1 Ktedonobacteraceae bacterium
AAAGTGGCTACTTACTGACGGCAGTCGTGCTTGTTGGCACAACAATTAGCCCGTATATGCAGTTTTTTATCCAGTCGTCGGTTGCTGACAAGGGTATTAAAGCAGATGAATACGTATACGAGCAGCTTGATGTCTACAGCGGTACTGCGTTTGCCATCATCATTGCCGGTTTCGTTATCATTGCAACGGGCGCTACGTTGTTTCCGAACCATCCAGTGCAGACAGCGATTGACGCGGCGCTCTCGTTACGAGCGTTTGCCGGTCAGTATGCTTCAATCCTGTTTGGCGTTGGCCTCTTTGGCGCGTCGTTACTGGCCGCTGCGGTATTGCCGCTCTCGACTTCATATGGTATCTGTGAGGCATTTGGCTTTGAGCGCGGGGTTTCGCGTAGTTTTAGTGAAGCGCCTGTTTTCCAGAGTATATTCACCGGTTTGATTATTCTCGGCGTACTCATCACCCTCATTCCCAATTTACCAATTATCCAGGTGTTGATTGTGTTGCAAGACCTGAATGCGGCAATGTTGCCTATTTTGCTGGTATTTATTATCCTGATTGTGAACAATCGTCGCTTGATGGGTTCGCGGGTAAATTCGCCCAGCTTTAATATTATTTCCTGGACAACTGTTGTATTAATCTCGATTCTGATAGTTCTCTTGCTGCTCAGCACAATTTTCGGCATTACATTGTAGCTTGCCGAACTGGCCGCTTAACCTGACCGCTCTCATAGAGGAATAATACAACTGTTCCATAACGTTTCCGTATATATGGTAAGATAGGATAGTATGATAGGAACAATAAACCGGCTGGCAGAAACTGAGGCATCCAATGTACTGGAATTCTGATGAATCTTCTGAAAATAAAAGCTCTTTGCAAGAAATTGATTATGCTAATCCCCAGTATTATCAACAGATAGAATCTTCATCGCCTCTTGCTGTCGAATCGGACCAAACAAACAATCGGTATCATGAGGATGTAGATGTATATGCACCGCCGGTTATGTCAGCGTATAGTGGCCCGAAGGATATGTCGGGTTATACCGTGGATATAGGTGCGGCACAACGCGAGGCGGCGAAAAGCGGCAAAATTGACAGTGGAAAGCAGCGCAAACGTATAGCTAGTTTTGGCGGGCTTGGAACAGCGATCATCGCATTTGTGCTTAATATCAAATGGCTGGTAATTTTTGGTCAGGTAGGTTTAGCGAGTATCTCGGCGGTTATATCGGTTTTTGCCTACTCATTTTTCTTTGGCTGGCCCTTTGCGATTGGTCTAGTTGTGTTGCTCTTCTTACACGAAATGGGTCACGCGCTGGTGATGAAGCTGAAGGGCATACCCGTTGGTGGCCTTATCTTTGTGCCTATGCTGGGTGCCGCAGTTTTTATGAAACAAATGCCCAAAAACGCAAAGGACGAGGCCGAAGTGGGTATCGCAGGACCCATTGCCGGTGCCATAGCTTCTGCGGTATGTCTGTTTCTCGCTTTGCAAAATCCGAACGTTCCATCAATCTGGGTTCCGCTGGCTTACTTCGGTTTCTTCATGAACCTGTTCAATCTTATTCCAATCGTGCCATTTGACGGTGGTCGTGTCCTGGCTGCAATTGATCGGCGTATCTGGGTGATCGGTTTCCTGGGATTGCTCGCTTTCGAGGTCTGGTCGTGGTTCAACGGCAATTTTTCACCGTGGCTGCTCTTCTTCATCATTATGGCGGGTTCGCAATTCCTGACACGCCACAAGGGTGCTGATACACCGGAAGGCAAGGCATATTATAACGTTCCTGTAGGCGAGCGTGTTGTGCTAAGCCTCGTGTACTTCGGTTTAGCCGCAGTCCTTGTGCTTGGCATGTCCCTGGCACACGGGTTGATTTTCGCAATACGATAAAGCAAATAAAGAGAGAGAAGCACCAGGCGACCTGATGTGTAGTGGGTCGCCTGGTGCTTCTCTCTCTTTATTTGCTTCTCACCTCTACACCCGCCTGTTGCTCCAGGACTTTCAGCAACGAGGTATAGTCTTCGCGACCATACCCGGCTTCACGAGCTTTCTCGTACAAACTGCGTGTGAGCGCCATCATTTCATCAGGTGCGTGACATTCCTGGGCCAGATCAAGCGCAAGCCCCAGGTCTTTATACAACAGGTCGGTCATAAAACCGGGCTGAAAACTGCCATTGAAGGCGCGGAGCGGAAACTGGTTGGCGAGTTGCCAGCTTGCACCACTGCTGACTCCGATGATTTTTGCCATCGTCTCCGTATCTGCTCCAGCCTTGACGCCCAGCACAAAAGACTCAGCGATGGCCGCCGCGATAGCTCCGCACAAAATGTTGTTGACCAGTTTGACGACTTCCCCTGAGCCAATTGGCCCGACATAGAAGATGTTCTCTTTCTTGCCCATCGCTTCCAGCACTGATTTCACCTGTTCAAATATCTGTTGCTCACCGCCGACCATGATGGTCAATGTACCATTCACTGCTCCCTGTGAGCCACCACTAACAGGGGCATCAAGAAAATGTACGTTGTGTGTTGCTGCTTTCTCTGCCAGTGCGCGGCTGACGGTGGGCGCGATGGTACTCATATCAATAATGATCAGCCCTTTACGTGCCCCTTCGAGAATGCCTTGCGAGCCTGTCACAACCTCTTCAACCTGTGGAGAGTTTGGCACCATCGTAATCACAATATCTGAAGCCATTGCGACTGCTCGCGGCGATGGGGCCTGTTTCGCGCCCGCCTGCAATACCTCCTGCACTTCTGGCTTCTCCGGGTGACGAGCAAAAATAGTAACTGAATGACCCGCTTTGAGCAGGTTCAAGACCATGGGGCGTCCCATGACGCCGATGCCGATAAAACCTATTTGCATACCTATTTATCCCTTCTATTCTTTCGTAAAAGAGTATCCTTCATTCCATTTCGACAATCGTTGCGCCGCCTTTGACCACATCCCCTTCTTGATAATAGATGCGCCGTACTTTCCCCTCGTAGGGTGCTATGATCGTGTGTTCCATCTTCATCGCACTGAGAATGACGAGTACCTGACGTTGTGCCACCATATCACCTTCGTGAGCCTGAACTTTGATGATAGTTCCCGCCATCGGCGCTGTTAACGCTTTTTGCGCACTGGCGGTGCTACCACCATGCGCTGCGATATCCACATCGGGTGGTTGACGACGTAGCAAACGGTACATGTATCCACGTAAGGCAACTTGCATTTCACCGTTGCTGCGTTGTACATAGGCACGTGTCTGGTTTTCGCCTTGTCGCAACAGCACAAGCCCTCTCTTGTCTAATGTGCATTGTACCTGTACTGGCGTATGCGCATCAAGTTGCACCTGCCAATGTTCTTCCTCATCTCGTGTGGGGCTGACAGCGATGGTGTAGGTCTTATCCTGGTAGGTATAAGTAACACGTCGTGCCTCACCTATCATGCGCCATGGCCCCAACGTTTTCCACGGATTCGTTTCAATTGTTGAAATATGGTTTGCTGCAACCTCAACCTCTTTGTTACTCAATACGTCGTAGAGTGCTGCCACTACCAGCACCATATCGGGCAAGACTACTTGCGGCGCAGCATTTCCAATCAAACTGTACTCGTCCAGGAAGCTAGTATGGGTATTCCCTTTTTTGAATGCCGCATGGGTTACGATGGTGTGCAGAAGTGGCGCGTTTGTCCTGACACCGAAAACAGCGCATTGCTCCAGGGCATCGCGCATGCGCTCGATAGCTGCCGGGCGGTTTTCGGCATAGACGATGATTTTCGCAATCATCGGGTCATAGTACTGGGTAATCTCGTCGCCGCTTTCAATGCCGCCATCCACACGAATACCTGGACCATGTGGCTCGATGAAGCGTGCTACTATGCCGGTTGATGGCAAGAAATTCTGATCAGGGTCTTCAGCGTAAAGGCGTGTCTCGATAGCGTGCCCGCGTGGCCCAATCTGTGCCTGTTCGAGTTGCAGCGGTTCTCCGGCAGCGATGAGCAATTGATGGCGCACAAGGTCCAAACCAGTCACAAACTCGGTGACAGGATGCTCTACTTGCAGACGAGTATTCATCTCAAGGAAGTAGAAATGTTTGTCGTCGTCGAGGATGAACTCCATCGTACCAGCATTCACATAACCAGCAGCTTTCGCGATACGCACTGCCGCTGCACCCATCTCGGCTCGTAGTGTGGGGGTTAATGCTACCGAAGGACTCTCTTCAACAATTTTCTGGTGTCGCCGTTGAATGGAGCATTCGCGTTCGCCGAGGTGGATCAAATTGCCGAACGTGTCGCCCAGAATCTGTATCTCGACGTGGCGTGGTTGTTGTATCAGTCGTTCAAGGAAGACTGTACCATCACCGAATGAAGCAAGAGCCTCACGGCGTGCGCCCGCGAGCTGCTCTAAAAAGTCCGAGGGCTGATGCACCTCGCGCATACCTTTGCCGCCGCCACCAGCAGAGGCTTTGATCAGCAAGGGAAAGCCGATATGTGTTGCCTCTTGCTCCAATACTTCGTCATCCTGACTTTCGCCGTTGTAGCCAGGGATTGTTGGTGCATCTACAGAAAGCGCAAGTTGTTTGGCGGCAATTTTTGACCCCATAAGGCGCATTGCATCTGCTGGCGGGCCAATAAATACGATACCGGCAGCATTGCATGCCTCAACGAAAGCTGCCTTCTCTGAGAGGAAGCCGTAGCCAGGGTGAATCGCCTCTGCCCTACTACGTGTTGCAATTTCAAGGATAGTATCCACGCGGAGATAACTCTGGGCTGCCGGTGCCGGGCCGATGTAATATGCCTCATCAGCGACTCGCACATGCATTGCATTGCGGTCTGCCGCCGAATAGACCGCGACGGTTCGTATGTCCATCTCGCGGCAAGTTGCCATGATGCGAACAGCTATTTCTCCGCGATTAGCAATCAAAATTTTTTTGAACATGTTGTTAATACCTGACTTCTCTGGTAGGTTGTGATTCATCTTACGACATTCTGGCGAATTTTGCCAGATATCCCATTGATACAAGTATTTATACAGAAGGCCATTAATAAACCATGAATGAGAACTTGTAAATTTTCTATGGTCCTGATATAATTATTCGTAAGAAGCGGGGAAATATTTATTCAATCTAATAGTAAATATTTCCTCTCAGTTGTTTTGTGATTGATACGACGTAATGTCTCGTGAAGTTATGTTGTACTGGCTCGATCGAGAAAATCAGTGCATATCGTCTTCTTGTAGTTTTCTTTTTCTACTTATTTGTAAACCCTCATAATTGTACGTCTATTAGAGTATTGAATACTTAAGATGTTTCAAGTCATAAGTTTTCACCTGTACCATGTGTCAAGAAGGGAGACCAGGATGTACTACAGAATGATATCGGCTTTCAGAGGATGTAAGAAATTTTCGATTATTTTACTGCTGGTGCTTGTTATGCTCCTCAGCAGTACGTTGGTTGCTGCCTGTAGTGGCAATTGTAATGGCATCGGTAACTGTAGTTGTAATGGTGACGGGACTTGTGATGGTGGTTCAATTCCATTTACGAGGCAACAGGTACATAACACCATACCAGGAGGTTCAGCATTGGCAACTACACCCAACATGATGATAATTCACCTTTACAGTGATAACCACTCACGGGATATCAGGATTGGAGATATCTCACTGAGAAAATGATCGGGAGTCCAGATTTTTTGTAAGTCGGTGCCATGCCTGTTTGATAGCATACAAAACGCAGAGCATACATGCTTTGTATGCTCTGCTGTAAAAAAGGGAGCAACAATATGAGGTACCTATCCAATGTTAATTGGAAAGCCTGGAATAGAATCTCACGCATATGGCTGGCGGTAGTGTTCCTACCCCTTATTTGTGTGCTATTTACCGCGTGCGATATCAATTGTAATGGAATTAATAATTGCAACAGCGGAGGGTCAGGTACACCAACTGGAGGAAATCCAACCGGCCAGGGTATTTCAATTCAGTACCAGGACCTGGGAACCTGGACGTACTGGCACGAAGACGGCTCCTATCCACAGCCTCCCCCCGATGGAGTGATAGTTGCCTATGGGGACATACAAAACGATGGTAATTGCCATATTAAGATGTTTTTCAGCGGTGATACCGTTGCCAATCTGGGTAATGGGACTTTCGAGCTTGTTGAACTCACGGGTGGAGATAGCAATGCTTTCCTGCAATATGTGAAAGATACTATTCAGCCGCCACTGCAATCGGCGAACATTAGCTGCCCCATCATCTAAACATCCGTGGTTTGACGACTGTTCACGTACATATCCATCCAACTTTTCATGAAACGAGTACTGTTGCGTAATCGTGTCACTACTTGAGTGTGGGAATATTGAAGATGATGTATCCCCTTACCCGATAGCCGATCACGTAGGAACTGAAATCTGCCCTTCATAAAAATAATGAAAGAATGGAGGCAGTGTACCATTGAGAACGTAGCAACGAAAAGGAGGAAAGCATGCAACAATCAAGAATTGAACGCTTCAATAGCTCCCTGGTTGTGCGTTCTCAGGCAGGGATGAAAATGCGCGAACATATGGCCTATCAACATAGCAAGGTAGGCCAATTGCTAAATACATATGTAACCAGTCTATTCTTTGTAGAGGGAATTGTGCGGATTGTTCAAGTTATCCGCTATGTTCTATCTTTCATTTTCTCTCATTTTCTGACTGGGAAAAAGCATAAACAACAAAAAGTTGGGCAGACCTATGTTACTGCTGCCAGGCAGATAGAGCAGCAAGGTCAACCGCCGGACCTCGATGAGCATGAGCTAAATGAGATAGAAGAAGGACGTTTGAAAGATAATTTTCTTTCGATGGCTTCGCATGAACTGAAGACGCCGATGACGACGATACTGGGTCAAGCGCAGTTGATGAAACGTCGTTTGTCAAAGATACCAGAACTTTCAGGCGATCTAACGTTTATGCGTAGCGCACTGGAAAGTATAGACAGCCAGACGCGCCGCATGAATTCACTGGTGAATGATTTGCTCGACATGTACAATATCCGGTCTGGTAAAATTGAATTACACATGGATTCCTGTGATCTTATCACCCTGTGTCATGACGTGGTTAAAGAGCAGCGTTTGCTAACAGGGCGTACTATTCAATTGGATGTGCCAGTATCTCCTGTCATCATGCAGGCAGACGGAAGTCGGCTTTCCCAGGTGATAGTGAATCTGATAAGTAATGCGCTCCGTTATTCACCTGAAGACAGTGGCGTACAGGTTTTTGTTGATAAACACCATGATGTTGGTATAATCGAAGTGTGCGATGCTGGCGCGGGTATTCCTCAAGGGGAGCAGGCACACATTTTTGAGCCGTTTTACCGTAGCCCAAAGAATGTGTGTACCTCCTCAAAGAGTGGATTGGGGCTTGGGCTTGCAATCAGTAAGGATATTATCGAGAGACATGGTGGTCGTATCTGGTGTCGCTCACGAGTAGGCCAGGGCAGCACCTTTATTGTAGAAATACCAATGAAAGGGTATGTCTCTCATGGGTGTCCGCTATCCCGCCAGGTTTAGCTACTCTATCCAGTTTGCACTGCGTTTTTCCAGAAAAGCCTGTAAACCCTCCTGACCTTCCGGGCTTACCCGCAGTGCCGCAATCGTTTCAGCCGTATACTGCCGTGCCGTACTCGCATCCAGAGATCCGACCCGCAAAGCTAGTGTTTTGCAAGCCCGCAGTGCCCGTGGCCCACCCTTCAATAAATCGCCCAACGTTTTTTCTACGGCGGCGTCCAGTTCGCCGTGAGGCACGACGCTATGCACAAGACCAATTTCACGCCCACGAGCGGCGCTGAAGCGTTCACCGGTGACGAAGAGAACTCGAGCGTTTGACTCGCCAATTTTGCGTATCACATAGGGCGAGATAACGGCAGGAGCGATGCCAAGTCGTACTTCGCTAAAAGCAATGCGAGCGTTCTCTGCCGCGATCACAATGTCACAGACAGCCAGCAATCCCGCTCCTCCACCCATTGCCGTACCATTGATGCGGCCCACCACTGGACAGGGGAAGTTATTGATGGTATCAAAGAGCGTTGCCATGCGCACCGTATCCGCTACGTTTTTCTCTTGCGAGAACGACGCCGAGGCTTTCATCATGCTCAGATCGGCTCCCGCGCTAAATGACGGCCCATCTCCGGTCAATACCACCGCGTGCAATTGCTCTTGTGATTGTAGCTCTGTAAAGGCAGCCTGCAAATCCTCGATAAGCCGCGTATTGAGGGCGTTATGCATCTCTGCCCGGCGCATAGTCACGGTGGCAACTTTTCCCGAATGGCTCTGTTCGACGGTAACGTGAGTATATGTTGACATGGTTGCTCCTCTATTCTTACATTCTGAACACGCCAAAGGGTGTATCTGGCATCGGTGCGTTCAACGCAGCGGCAATACCCAGCGCGAGGACGTTGCGTGTATCGGCAGGGTCAATAATGCCATCGTCCCAGAGGCGGGCGCTGCTGTAGTAGGGATTGCCCTCTTCCTCGTATTTATCGAGAATAGGTTGTTTGAACGCAGCCTCCTCTTCAGGAGTCATACTCTTGCCTCGCGTTGCCAGACCCTCCTGACGTACCGTTGCTAGCACGCTTGCTGCCTGTTCGCCGCCCATCACTGAGATGCGAGCGTTGGGCCACATCCATAATTGGCGTGGTGAGTAGGCACGTCCACACATGCCATAGTTGCCGGCACCGAATGAGCCGCCGATGATGACGGTGAAGCGCGGCACGGGTGCATTGGCGACTGCCATCACCATCTTGGCACCATCCTTCGCGATGCCGCCGTTTTCGTACTGGCGACCGACCATAAAGCCGGTGATGTTTTGCAAGAAGATAAGCGGCGTCTGGCGTTGCGCACAGAGTTCGATAAAATGTGTCGCTTTCAACGCGCTCTCAGAGAAAAGGATACCATTGTTGGCGATTATCCCAACGGGAAAACCCATCAGGTGAGCAAATCCACAGACCAGCGTCGTACCGTACAGTGCTTTGAATTCATGAAATTTGCTGCCGTCAACCAGCCGGGCGATAATTTCGCGTACATCATAGCTCCTGCGGTTGTCGCGAGGAACGATGCCATAGATATCTCTGGCGTCGTAGCGCGGTGGTTCCGGGGTGGCTATATCCCACGGAATGTACTTGCGGCGGTTAAGATTGGAGACAATGCTGCGACAGATGGCAAGCGCGTGTTCATCGTTCAGGGCATAATGATCGGTGACGCCGGAGATACGACTATGTACATCCGCGCCGCCCAGGTCTTCTGCCGTAACCTCTTCACCCGTCGCGGCCTTGACCAGTGGCGGCCCTGCCAGGAAAATAGTGCCATTGCCGCGCACAATCACCGTCTCGTCGCTCATCGCGGGAACATACGCGCCACCTGCTGTACACGACCCCATCACGGCGGCAATCTGCGGAATACGCTGGCTCGACATACGTGCCTGATTGTAAAAAATGCGCCCAAAGTGTTCACGATCAGGAAAGACATCAGCCTGCAAAGGGAGAAAGGCTCCGCCCGAGTCTACTAGATAGATACAAGGCAAATGATTCTGTTCAGCTATCTCTTGTGCCCGTAGATGTTTCTTGACCGTTATTGGGTAGTATGTGCCACCCTTCACCGTCGCATCATTTGCCACAATCATACACTCTTGC
>DATGJV010000654.1:0-4463 GCA_035295005.1 Ktedonobacteraceae bacterium
GCACAACAGCAAATGGCGCAATCACTACCCCCGCAATACCAGCAAAATCAGCCGTATCAACAGTCACAATTACCACCACCGCCGCCACAACAATATTCTCCACAACCACCACGACAACAACACCAGATGCCACCGTCTGCCCCAATGCCGCATTATCAACCACCGGCACAGCAACCACCACCCGCACGGATGCCGCACTACCAACCACCGGCGCACCAGCCACCGCCAGTTCCGATGCCGCACTATCAACCACCAGTGCGTCAATCACAGGTTGCGCCTCCACCTGCACTGCTCTGTCCTCAATGCGGTACACACTATGATACTGACGATACATTCTGCTCGCACTGCGGCTACTCATTCGCGCAGCAACAGCAGACCTGCGCTTCGTGCGGCGCGAAGCTCAAGCCCAACGCAACCTTTTGCGCGAAATGCGGCTCGCCTGTGCATGTCGAACCAACGCCCGTTAATACAGAGGAACGCACTGTACGCATGAGCAATGCCTCGGCCCAACCAACGCCAGCCGATAGAACGTGGGGTTATCTCAGCTTCAGTGACAACAAACAATTCAGCCTTACCGGCAGCACCATTGCCATAGGGCGCTCTAGCCAGGATAAAGAAAGCGGCGGCCCGGATATCAATCTTGCTGGCATGCCCGATGCCAATACCGTCTCGCGCAACCACGCGGTCATCGAGTTCACAGGCGATAGCCCTATGTTGACCGATTTGAACAGCGCCAACTCGACACGCATCAACGACCAGCCACTCGAACCCAATAGCGCGACGCCATTTGGAGACGGCGATACGCTCTCGTTCGGCAAGGTAATGTGTACATTCAAGAAGGGGTAAACTACGAATATGGAAAGCACCAGCCAATCTCCACAGGTTGATACAGATAGACAGCTAAAGGCACGCGAATACGCACAGCTACGACGACGGCTCAGCTTCATCAATATGGGTATAGTCGCAATACTGTTGTTGTTTATTTTTTGGACAGGATTAGATGTGGGGTTACGCGATCAACTGGTCTCGTTAAACTGGCAACCACTCACAGGCTGGTACCCATTACAGATACTGATATTTTTCCTGGTCTTAATGCTGGGATACCAGATTATTCACGCGCCGCTGGCCTATTATGGAGGATTCTTCTTGCCGCACCGCTTCGGCCTCTCGACCATGACATTGAAAAGCTGGCTGCTCGACCTGTTCAAGGGGCTGGTACTTGGTCTCGTTCTGGAAATTTGCGCGGTAGAGTTGGTGTATGCGCTGCTCGCGACGCAACCGCTCACGTGGTGGCTGTGGGTCGCGCTGGCGATGCTCTTATTTAGCGTGATAATGGCAAACCTCGCACCAGTGCTACTCTTCCCGCTATTCTATAAATTCAAACCGTTGCCGGAAGGCGATTTGACACAGAGGTTGCTGGCGCTGGCAAACCGCGCTCATACTCGTGTGCGCGGCGTGTTTACAATGGAGTTGAGCAGTAAAACAACAGCAGCCAATGCCGCTCTGATGGGACTTGGCAATACCCGCCGTATTGTGGTAGGCGATACGATGATTGACCGCTACACACCCGATGAGATCGAGGTGGTGCTGGCACATGAACTTGGACATCACGTGCATCATGATATCTGGAAGTTGATCATCAGCCAGTCTGTTTTGACACTGGCTGGACTTTATCTTGTGAACGTGGCATTGCACTGGGCAGTTGACGCGCAGAATTTTTACCTGAGCCTTGCCGACCCGGCAACCATTCCCTTTCTACTGGTACTAACTGCCCTGTTCGGTCTGATCGTTATGCCTGTCGGCAATAGTCTCAGCCGCGCTATTGAGTACCAGGCCGACGAGTACGCGCTGCAATCCACACGCATGGTCGAGCCATTCAAAAGCGCGATGACCCGACTCGCCAATCAGAATCTGGCGGATATCGAGCCATCGCCCATCATTGAAATACTCTTCCACGACCACCCGTCTATCGGCAAACGCCTTCGGCATGCCGATGCCTTCGCCCGGCGCTATGCTCTCACTGCGTCCATCAGCGAGCCTAACAGTGTAGCCGTGTCGTCCACTGAACCACCGGGCATAGTCAATAGTGGCTCATCCACGCCCGACGCGGTCCATTGATCGAGCTTTGTCACCATCTGTTTCGGCGTGTCAATAATTGAGGTGGCATCCAGCATTTCCGGGCTTACGGCGGCAATGGCGCTCTTCATACCCTGTTTCCAGCCCTCAATGACGGCCTGCACATCGTCACCGTAACCGTGGCGAGTCAGCATCTGGGCATAGTAGACGCCCATCTTGCCAATGTAATAGGCAAGCGGTGCTGCGGCATTGAGGCGAGCCGATGTGCGTTCCTGCTCGTCGGCATTCTCATGCAGGATCACACTGGTAATGTAGGGAGCGATAGCAGCGCTATGTGGCGGACGACCCGCGATACGTGCGCCCTCGTCAAGTTGCTCCCGTAATTCGCCCCACTTATTGCCGGGCCAGTAAATGGGTGTGACGCCATCAGCAATCTCGCCCGTCTGCACCACATTCTTTGGCCCCATCGCGGCGATATAAATTGGCAAGTCGGCCCGTAGTGGCGTGAAACGCAGCTTGAAGCCACGTTCGAGGTTAAAAAATTCGCCCTGATAGACCAGCTTTTCGCCGCGCAGTAGCATACGTATAATCTCCACATATTCACGTGTGCGCCGCACCGGCTTCTCAAACTTCACGCCGTGAAAATGCTCAATCACATTCGCCCCCGATGGACCGAGGCCGAGAATAATGCGCCCACCGGAACGCTCATCCAGCGTTGCCGCGCTCATCGCCAGCAAACCCGGTGTGCGTGAATAAATATTGGCAATGCCCGCGCCAATTTTGATGCGTTTCGTCGCACGCACAAGATCAGCCATCGAGGTAAATAGTTCGTAGCCCCACGATTCGCCAAGCCACACCGAGTCATACCCCAACTCGTCAGCAATCTTCACCTTCTCCACCACCGCATTCCAATCGCCCGGAAAATTGGGCGACTCCGCAACCAACCCGATTCGGTTGCGGTACGCCCTCGCCTCGCCAGAGTCTGTCGTCATATATATTACCTAACCTTCTTTAGAATGGTCTAAACGGTGCAATTCTGCTGGTATTGTACCACTGCATTTCAACTTCTTGCTTATTCCTGCCACAAGGGCCTTACAAGGGACTTCATGCCAGTTTTTACGGCTTGTAACAGCAATTTTTGGGCTTGATGGTACATTTTCAACCATGCGACCAGTGCATCAACGATTTGGGATTGCCTCTCATCCAATGTCTAAATATGACAGATGGTGTCAACAATGAGCGTCTATAATCTGTTTGTAAACATGAGTAGAACATACAGAAAGAGGAAATGCTTATGCACTATGGAGTTACCCTACTGAATGTAAGTGTAGATGCTCGTATTCTTGCCGACCTTGCCCATGATGCGGAAGAAGCAGGATGGGATGGTGTCTTTGTTTGGGACAGTATGTACAGTGACAGTGCTGATCTTAAAGGACGGCCAGTATGTGATCCCTGGATCGCTTTGACCGCTATTGCTATGCGTACAGAACGTGTACGTCTTGGGCCGATGGTGACACCCCTGTCACGGCGGCGACCCTGGAAGATGGCTCGTGAAACAGTGAGCCTCGATCACCTCTCTAACGGTCGGCTTGTCCTCCCCGTAGGATTGGGTTGGGTACAGGACGGTGGTTTTAGCAAAGTGGGAGAAGAGTTAGACCGCAAAAAAAGGGCCGCGCTGCTCGACGAAAGCCTGGATATTCTTACTGGCTTATGGAGCGGACAACCGTTCAGTTACGAGGGAGAACATTACCATGTGCAGGAAATGACCTTCTTACCTCCACCTGTGCAGTCTCCCCGCATCCCCATCTGGGTAGTTGGAGCATGGCCGCGTAAGAAATCTATGCAACGCGTACTGCGTTATGATGGTGTGATCCCTGCAAAGATGAACGACGATGGCTCCTTCGCAGATATGACCCCGGCGGATATTCAGGAGATGAAGGCATACATCAATGAGCATCGTGTCGAGACAACGCCATTTGATATTGTGATGGAAGGAGAAACGCCCGGTGACGACCATGAGAAAGCGACCACAATTGTGCAACCACTTCTTGAGGTTGGTGTGACCTGGTGGCTAGAGGCCGTATGGGGTACACCTGAGACGCAAGGTGGAGTGGAAGGCATACGTAGACGCATTAAACAAGGGCCACCGCATGTTTGAGAAAATATCACGCAGGCACTATCTAAGAGATTGTACTACGATGAGAACTATAGCTTACGGACTGAGTTAGCTCCTGTGCCAGAAACAGCCAGAAGAAAACACACAGGTAATATCATCAAATATGGCGGCAATCGAGGAGAATTTACGCCGCCACCTCGATAACGATAGCTTGTGGATGATCGCGTTCTTCTGGTACAGGTTCGCCATCAGCAATCAAAGACTCGACATG
>DATGJV010000655.1:0-6573 GCA_035295005.1 Ktedonobacteraceae bacterium
GGATGGATACGCGCACAGGTGCCTGGAATGTTTTTTACCGCAGCAGTCACGATGGCGGCAAGCATTTCAACGACGTGGTGCGTATTTCCAGCTACGTCCCTGGCTACTCGTATCTGACGCGCAAAGGATTCACTCTGCCATATGGTGATTACTTTGAGATGGCGGTAGACGAAGACAACCGGACGCAAATGGACTTTGGTGAAGGACCAAGTTACGCGGGGCCGGGCAATATCTGGGTGTCGCATAGTGTTAGCGAGTAGAAGTTGTATGCTACGATATGCGCGGCGGACCTGAGCGGATACGTGTATGCATATCGTAGTTGCGGGTAACGCCTTCCAGCTCCCACATGCTTTCCAGCCACCATGTCGCGCCAGCTTCGGCATATGGACGAACAATGGTAGCGGCGCGGGCAGGATCGTTGGGAGGCGTTTCGCCTTCAGTGATGATATCGAGTGGTGAGTGGTTGGGGCGAAGAGCTTCAATCGCGGCTTTGCGTTCGCGGAATACATCAGGGTTATTCTCCTGGATGATAGCACCATCCCAGCGAGCGGCGCGGCGAAGTTGGCTCTGTTTGGGACCACCAATCACCCAGATAGGGATGCGTGGCTTTTGCAGTGGCGCGTGAGTATGCCAGTCAACATTGGCGGCCATCTCCTGTAAATGGTAATAACGCCCTTCGTAGGTAAACGAACGCAAGGATTCACCTTGCCACCACCCATTGACGAGTTCAAGAGCTTCGTCAAGCCTCTGAGCGCGTACCTTATTATCCAGCATACCGAACTTGTCCAGTTCCAGAACGCCAAGTCCGGTAGCAAGAATCACTCGTCCACCGGAGATTTGATCAAGGATAGCGGTTTGGGCGGCCACGTACCAGGGAAATTGTTCTGGCAGTGGCGTTAGCATCGTTCCTAGAGCGATATGTTGTGTCCGCATGGCAATCGCTGTTAGAATGATCCAGGCGGTCGTCCAGCCATCTGGTAGGAAAACGCCATCCCAGCCAGCAGCCTCTGCTTCCTGAGCTAACTCGATAACTTCTGAGGGTTCGCCTGTGAGAATAAAACCATATTTCATGTGACATGTCCTTGCTGTGGTTGATATGAGTTTGCTTTTCTGATGCCAATGATGCCAAAATTTATATCTGTGAGTAATCAAAAGGATGGATGTCTTGAGTATACAGGAGAAAGGTGACATCCTTTGTCATATTTAGAGAAATGAGCGCGGAAACCCGCACTCATTTCTCTAAATATGATGTTTACACCGTTTTCGGTCGGCTTTGTATCAAGACATGGTAACGGTAAGAGTATAGGGGAATGGTGTGAGTGATAATTGCAAATCCCGTTGTCCACTGATTGTGAGATGTACGGGGGCAACGGAGGCCAGCACCGTCTCTGTTGGCAGCCAGGGGCGACCGACCTTGACCACAACCAGTTGTCCATAGATATCACCCAGAAATGCAAAATCCTCTGAGGCCGGGCCGCCATATGGCTCAATGTTGAGCATGTCCTTCAGCATTGTTGCCAGCGCGGGTACATCTTCGACGGGCAGACCAATCTCGCTTACATGGAGTATTGCAGTTGGCCCAAAGGCACCTGTTGTCTCCTGCTCAAGGTTGTAGTGGACGATAAATTCCAGAATATTGTTGGCTGCATCGCAAAAGTAGAGAGAGCGTGCATTGATACCGGCAAAGAAGAATTCATCTTCGCCGTCCTTGCGCAGCAAAGATACACGTTCACTCAGCCAGCTTTTGGCCCCAGTAAATATATTGCGTGGAATGGTAAAGGCGACATGGTACAGCACATCCTGCCGTGTTTCCTGAAAGCGCAGACGTGTTGTGCCAGCCTGGACAATAAATGAATTTGCCATCTCTGCCAGCAGAGGCAAGCCGAGCGTTGTGCTATAGAACTTTTTCTGTTCCGCGAGATGCTGTGTTTGTAGCGAAAGTTCCTGAATGTGCATATTTGCACCTCCTTTCGGCTCTCCCATACTTCTGTTGCTCTGATGAAATCAATATACGCGAATATTCACCTGTATATCAACTGCTTTCTCCATAGCTTTCTCGATGAAGGTTAGTGTGGTTTAACAGAAAAGCTTACCCGACCGGGATTGAGAAAAGCATGGGAAGTTGCTATGATTGACAGGCAAGTCCTACATAACGCACTGGAGAACAGAGATGAGTACTTACTGTTTATCACACAGGTGACAGGTATTAGTCCTGGGAAGGAATGAACGATGCAAGTTTACCTGGAAACCGGGCGTCTGATGCTGCGCCGATTCACGACGGAAGATGGGGATAACCTGTTCGATCTTGATAGCGATCCAGAGGTCATGCGCTTCCTCTCCGGCGGCAATCCCACGCCCCGCGAGTTGATCCAGAACCATATACTGCCCGCGTTTATGCGCTCCTACGAGGAATACCCAGGCTTTGGTGTCTGGGCCGCAACTGAGAAGGCGAGTGGGGAGTTCCTGGGATGGTTCGGCTTCAAGCCAGATGATGCAGACCGCCCTGGCGATATCGTGCTGGGCTACCGGTTGTGCCGGGCGGTCTGGGGTCAGGGCTACGCTACCGAAGGGGTGCGTGCGCTGATTCGCAAAGGATTCACCGAGCTGGGCGTGCAGCGCGTGTTTGCCACGACCTACCAGGACAACCTCGCCTCTCGCCGGGTCATGGAGAAGGCGGGTCTCAAGCTGGTGCGCACGTACCGCATCACGCTTGAGGAGCTTCAGGCAACAGGTACCTTCCACGTCTCGTCAGAGGATCTCTGGGACGGAGACGATGTTGAGTATGAGCTATTGAAGGCCGACTGGGAGAGGCAGGAAGCCGCACGAACATAGTGGAGTAATTCGTGTTTATTGCCCCTTTTATGGTTGTCCCTTAGCTATTGGCAAATCCTTTTGTGTATGAACATTCAGGTCCGTTCCAACAAAGTAGCTTTGTCCATCGGTACCAACAATCAGCCACATGGGATTCATAGCTGAGTTGCCGCCACCTGCCCATTTATGGACAGGCGAGGTCAGGACGGGAAAGTTGGGGTCAATCGGGAAGAAGATCAACTCTGGCTGCGTGCCTGACATCACTCCTAGTTTGCGTTGTTTCTGAAGTTGTGCCACTGCTACCGACGATGGAATGTACGGAAATGCTTGACGCGAGTGTGGGTCGGGCGAGTTGATGACGCCAAACGATGAGAAGCGCAAGCGTTGCTGCGTGCGGTCATACACAAAATCGAATATACCGCAGCGCGTACCTGCTGTGTTGCGTACCGACACGACCCAGTGATCGTCGTCATAATAGCTGTTGCCGGTATGCGCATCGTAGGCATGAACCAGCGTTGGAGTATCGAGCGATACGTAACCAAATTGACTTTGCATAGAAGTGTAGTCGTCGCTTTGAGCTATAGCACTTGCAACATCGGCGGGCGACGTAGATGCTATTGAGAACCAGCCTGGGTTTATCGGGGCGCACGGGGCTTGCCCTGTATTGCCGCACGGTCCCTTTGGATGATGCAGCGAACCGTAACCGGAATCGGTGTTTGTGTTCGATGCAGGTCCGCCACCAGAAGCGTTGGCAACGCCGCTATTACGTCCCAGCATAATCATCAGTGCGAGACCAACAACCACGAGCGTGGCTAATCCGAGGGCTATAGTGATTGCCAGTAGCGTTGTTTTTCTACGACCTTTACTACGGTGAGTCGTGACCGGTGCGGTTGACGCGGCTAACGTCTTTCTGAAGTTGGAGCGAAAAGGTTTGTTTCCTGTTGATATCTTTCTGCTTGACATAATCTATTCCTTCCTCTCTTGCCGGGAAATCGACTATCAATTGTGCGGTGCTGGATTGCCATTCTGGTCAATGGCGATATCAGCCGAGTAGGTATCAATGTTGATGTAATCCTGCTCGATAGTGACGTAGGCGGTATCCCAGTGATGGAGAACGTTGCGGCTGGGGAATGGCGGGACATAATAGTGATTGGGGGTATCAGGCTCAGGATCGGAGCCGTTGTTGGTGTTGTACGGCTGACCCCACATGACGGAATTTGCTGTCCAGTCGGTCATAGACCAGATTTGCTCCTCCGTCTGATTGTATGGATGCGTGCCATCGGGAGAGTTGTTCGAGTGGTTGAGCCAGGGGTCCCATGTTACAACGGATTTTACCGTTCCACCTTTGGAGGGATCACCGACGGAATAGACGCCGCTAATGACAAAGGAGTGGTAGCCACCATCAATCATGACGGTAATGGGGTCGTTGTGCGTGTGCGTGTTCGCTCCAAAGTCCCGGCTAAAATCACTAGTCGCGGTGAGTGCCGAGGTGCCATAAATCCAGTTATGGAACCAGTATGGCTGCGATTGTGTGCTGGGCGGCGTATCGTACCAGACACCATAGGCGACGGAATGTGGGTCTGTGCCAAAATCACGACTAATGTCCGAGGTGACATAGCCACCGCCGGGACCCCACGGGCTGGTATACGAGTTGAGCCTGTTATAGATTGCGCTCTGCGAGTTGTCCCATTTGGGATTGCCCCCATCATAGTAGAGCCAATCATACACTTGAATGGCACGTATACTCGCCACTCCACACCAGTTGCCCTCCTGTTGATACCAGTCTGCTGTGGCAGTGTACATCCAGGCTGCATTCGAGCCAAAGAATTTTTTGCGGCAATAGGTGCAGTCAGGTGTGCTTGCTGCTGATTGGTCGGCGACACTAAGATTCGTAGCTGTTGCTGCTTGCGCTCCACCTGCCATAGGCAGCGCCTGGATTAACACAAGGGCAAGGATGGCACTAAGTAAAACAATAAAGAGGCGACGCTGTAAAATGATCATTCCCCCAATTCCTTTCTAAACTAGAAGGTCCAGCGTACATGAGACGAGTGAGGTAGGCAAAACGAGTGGCAGGGCATGAATCGTTTTCGTTGACACGGGAAAGACAGGAAACGATTCCCCCGATTCGCCTCCAAAAGCTTTGAGGTTTTATGAGCAAAGGCTTTCTATTAGCAATACCTTTCTCCCTGCTGATGAAACTATACTTAAATTGCATGTGTTTATCAAGTACCCTGGGCGTGCTCAAGCGGATCCAGGGCGCGATAAATCGGGCCCCTACAGCGCCTGCGGCGCTATAATCCTACGCCCGCAGGCGTGTAGGGGCCCGATTTATCGCGCCCTGGTACGAGCGCAGCAATGTGCCAGTCAGCCAAAGCATTCCCAGTTTCATGTATTCATGTGCATCAGCCCATCCCTCCTTGCACATATATTCACGCTTGCTATTTAGAAATAAATATGTTATAAAGTTACCAGCGTACCTGAGTACGTAAATTTCGTTATGTGTGATGACTACAAAGGAGATAACATGAGCAAACTGGATGAAGAGAGCAAACGGCCAGACAAGGATATTGTAGTGGAACGCATTCAAACAGGAGTAAGAATGGAGAAACGTATGGTCAAGGTACTCAAGGGATTGGCTGAGTACCTGGATATCTCGCTAGGAGACCTGCTAGAGGGGATCGTACTGCATGCATTCGCGGGTAAAGCTCCATTCAGTAATCTAACCCTTGAACAGATAACTCGCCTCAAGGAGGTCTATGGTATGGATTACGGCGTCGAGGCCAGCCACCATTTGAGAGAAAATTCACCTCAACAGAAGGAGCAAAACAATGATACAGTTTAGCGTCTTTTCCGTGCTTGATTATTACGACGATGGTTCACGCACATTTTCTGCACTCTACGAGCAACAGCTTGAGCAGATTATGGCTGCCGAACAACTTGGTTTCGACGCCTACTGGATTGGTGAACATCATGGGTACCTCAATCCACACCATGCGCTGGTGTGTCCCAACCCTGCTGTTTTGCTGGCCGCTGCCGCTCAACGCACGCGGCGCATTGGTTTGAACACGGCAGTTGCTAATCTGTCATTGCGCCATCCGCTGCTGGTGGCAGAGGATTATGCTCTGGTTGATTTACTTAGCTCAGGACGTTTAGGATTGGGTATCGGGCGAGGAAGTTTCGGCCATGAATACACCGCCTTCGGGCAGACCCGCGAGGAGAGTAGAGGGCGTTTTGAGGAAAGCTGGGAGATTATCCAGCGCGTCTGGCGTGGGGAAACGGTCACGTTCGATGGTCGTTATTACCACCTGGATCAGGCTCGCATCGCGGTTCTCCCGGTGCAGAAACCTTTCCCACGCTACTGGCTCTCAGCATTGAGAGCGGAGTCATTTATCATGTTAGGCCGTGCTGCCCAGCCTGTTATTAGTCTGCCACACCTGACATCTGAAAGCTTTCAATCGCTGGCAAAGCTGGTAGAAACATACCGGTACAACTACCTGGAGGCAGGAGGCGATGACAGCCGGTACGAACTCCCACTGATCTTTTATACATGTGTCGCTCCAACGCGAGCGGAGGCACGACAGCGAGGCGTGGATGCCTTGCAGCGGTATATCCTTCACCAGCACCAGGGTGCTGCCGGGCATTTTTCTCAAATCGTGCGACATCTGGAAGAGCGAGAACTACTCTGGTTCGGTACGCCTGACGATCTTATCGGATTCATTGAACGGTATCAGGCCAATATGGATAGCAGACACTTTGTGTTCT
>DATGJV010000656.1:0-4187 GCA_035295005.1 Ktedonobacteraceae bacterium
CTAATGCCTGTTTGACGAAATCAATGAGTTGGGCCGCATCCTGAACGATCAGATACGGCGTGACGGTGTGAAAACCTTCACGAATAGATTTTGTTGCGCCTGACATACATTTTCTCCTTTGTAGGCTTTGTTTGCACGTGCAAAATCATACATGCATATGTGTATTATGCCAGAAGGTGGGACATGTGTAGTTTGCTATGATTCGCATCTCAAATATCGTACCAGATGTGGCAAAGAATGTCAAACAAATGTTCTGAAAATGCTCGATGAAATTCAGCCAAAAAGTAGCCTGGCACTATGCCAAACATTGGCTATTGTTGGTGCATCATTCTAATGATACTCTTTATTTAGAGCATGAAAACGTCATGCAGGTCATGAAAAAAGCTAAGGAGTTAAGATAACCATGGCAGAACGAATTGTGTATGGCAAGGTTGCCCCTGGCGGCTACCGTGCAATGTCGGGATTGGAAAAATATGTGCGCGAGAGCGGACTTGAGAAGTCTCTGCTCGAACTGGTCAAGTTGCGTGCTTCCCAGATCAATGGCTGCGCTTTTTGTCTTGATATGCATTGGAAAGATGCACGAGCAAGAGGGGAAAGCGAGCAACGCCTCTACAGTCTCGATGCGTGGCGCGAAACCTCGTATTATACTGAGCGCGAGCGAGCTGCTCTTGCCTGGACAGAGGCTGTGACACAGATTTCTGCGAATCATGTCCCGGATGAACTCTACGAGCAAGTGCGCCAGCATTTTAGTGAAGAGGAATTGGTGAATCTGACGCTCGCGGTTGTTGCTATTAATGGTTGGAATCGCCTCGCTATCAGTTTCCGCACGGAACCCGGCAGTTACCAACCTTCCACAATTGATTGATGGTGATTGGTAGAAGTGCCAGTCCACCGACCACCGTTCTGGCATCCATAAACAAAAGACCTCCTGTTTTTCAGGAGGTCAGGAGGTCTTTTGTCTCATCAGACTTGACGGAGATGAGTAATGAGCGGTTCGTGATTACGGCCCGGAAAGGACGCAGCCACCGCGATGATTATCCCATTCCTTCTGGACAATGTAGCCATGTCCATTCCAGGTAACATCGGCACCGGAGGAGTTGCGCGTACCAAAGATCCATGCGCACTTATCGCCAATTTCATTACCTGAGTAATCATACCAGGCATTCAGGAGTGGATCGGTTGCCGCCTCCATCTGTTCGTGCGAGGTGACATTGATCGTCTGATCGGCATCGTTGTGATTCGGGCTGCTGCCAGGATTACAGGAGAAACTGGCGGCGTAGGGCATCGCGGCGTAAATGGTATTGGAGCCGAAGTAGCTGTGATACGCACAGAAGTAGTTGGAGGCACACTGAGAGTAAGAATTGTCAAAGCACAGGTCTTCATTCGCTTCCAGGAAGACGAAGAAGACGTTATTAACGCTGGAACCCCAACCATTTACCGACTGCGCGTAGCTGACTTCATTCTGGATATCGCTATCCAATAATGGGCTTTCGGGATAGCTGCTGTTATCCACCCAGGATGCGACAAGGTGTTCGGCTGAAGGATAGCGACCGGACGAGTCTTTGTACTGCGTATTATTCTTGTACAGTCCTTGTCCATTCACATCGCCAAAATAGCGTTGAATCAGGGAGTTGTAGCCGGACTGCACATTGTTGGTTGGCTCCCAGAAAATGGCATAGACATTCGCAGTACCCGCCATCACAGGGCCACCAAAGTAATGGAGATTGTTCGCCTGTGGTGCCTGCGGTATCCCTTTCCCATGAAGGGATGACTTCAGGAAGAAATGTGGTGTGTGGTGTGAGGCCGTTGAGGACGCGAAGGCACTCATGGGCATCATCGCTACAATTGCCAGTAAGAGCAGAGGCACAAGGAAGAGAGGCACGATTCGTTTCCGCATGCAGGAAAGCTCCTTTTGTTGTAACTGGTAAGTACTTGCTCAGCAAACAACATCGGTACGCAATGGAGAAGAATGGGTTTTCAAGAGGCTTCCTCCAGGTCTCTCACCCGTCCTTTCACACTGGTAATAGTAAGTATACACTTTCTGCCTTTCATCTCACTTCAATAACCTTAGAAACCTCATATGTATAAAACATGCTTAGTAGTATAAGATTCATGTCATGTAGTGCTTATTCTTTACATAAGACAAGAATAAATCTTACATAAGATACGTAAATGATTGAGAAATTTATAAAAACTGATGTATTGCGATTTGATGAGAAGTGTAGATACTCAGGGTATCCACTTGTGGACGATATCCAGGGCGAGACCATTCTCATGAAATCGCATAGCTCATTTCATGAGAATGGGCATTGCCATGCGTATGGGGATATCAGGACGCGAGTTTACTTACGGTCCTGTCAGTACGCAGCCGCTGACATTGTTATCCCACTCTTCCTGGACGATATAGGGATCGCCGTTCCAGTTGACATCGGAACCATCAGGATTGAGGGGGCCAAACTGCCAGGCGCATTTGTCGCCGATTTCCTGACCGCCGGAGTCTATCCACGCGTTGAGAAGCGGATCGGTCGCGGCCTCCATTTGCTCGTGTGAGGTCACGTTGATCGTCTGATCGGCATCGTCGTTGTTGGGACTTGAGCCAGGGTTGCAGGAAAAACTCGCGGCATAAGGCATTGCCGCGTAAATGGTATTTGTGCCGAAGTAGCTGTGGTATGCACAGAATGCGTTGGAAGCACATTGTGAGTAAGAACTGTCGAAGCACAAATCCTGGTTTCTTTCCAGAAAGACGAAGAAGATGTTGTCGTTGCTGGACGACCACCCATTGGCATTTTGCGCATTGGATACTTCGTTTTGAATGTCGCTGTCGAGCAATGGGCTTTCGGGATAGGCGCTGTTATCAACCCAGGTGCCAGCCAGCGTTTCATTTGAAGGTACACCGCCGTTTGAGTCAGTGTACTGGGTGTTATTTTGGTAGAGTCCGGTGCCATTCACATCGTTGAAGTACCGCTCTATGAGGCTATGATAGGAACCAGAGACATTGCCGGTAGGTTCCCAGAAAATAGCGTAGACATTGACTGTTCCTCCCATCACAGGCCCACCACCGTAGTTAAGGTTGCCGCCACTGGCATAAATACCCGGACCATGATAGCCCTTCTTAAAGAAGAAATGGGGCTGATGGTGGTGATGATGTTTGGTGTTGACAGTATTTGCAGCAAGCGCCTGATTTGGTACGACCATCACCAGTGCTGCAAGAACGAGGGTCACAAGTCCGAAGACTAGCAAAAGTTTTCTCTTCATGTGTTGACTCCTTTGTCAAAAGCAACTTCCATTACGTTCTCTCGGAGAGAATAATACCCTGATATCTCCCCTTTTTGTCTCTCCTTAATAGTAAAGTATACGTGGTAATGCTTCTTCACGGCTTTTCTCAAGTGTTAACAAATTACTTCTGATTTACTACAAGTATTTTATCCTGTGAAGCCACTTTAGCGGTAAGTAATGTCGCTAAGCTCATTTATACAGAAGGGTAGAGTTTTCCATATTACATAAGAATTACACAAGACAACAATAACGGACATTATTACCTGTTATTTTGCGAATCTGGCACAGGCAAAGAAGATTGGGAAGTACTATTTGGGCTATTCACCTTGCACCTTTTCGCAACTATCCGGTAGACTCACAGGAGTGAAGTAGAGCAAACTCTGCTGGCTATCTCCAAAACAACCTCCATCGTACTGAACGGCCTGTATCCAGTAATACAGAACACGAAACAGCATCGAGTAAATTGTTGACGATCCCGTGTCACGATATCTCCTCAATCAAACATGCATTCACATGTCTTATGTGAGCTATGTCTTTTTTGCTGTTGGTGTTAGCGTGTCTGCTGCCGTTTGTGCGAGGTGATTTTAAGTGGAGGCTCTATTTCCAGTCATATAGATAGAAGAAAAGGAATGAAGTCGTCACAATGTAGCGCGTTGCGGTAGGGCAACGCAAAACAGACAGAGGAAGGAACAGCATCATGAGTTACGACAAATATTACACCTGCCCCGAAGATGGCGAAGATGCAACGTTGCTGGTAGACCTGGATACCGAAACAGAGCCTGAAACCGACGAAGACGGCAATATGCAATACTACTGCACCGGAGGCGGCCACTACTTCGCAGTAGACGAAGACGGCGCACTTGTTTACTAACCCTTCTGCTGTACCGCGCCATATCACGCCATACCATACC
>DATGJV010000657.1:0-3125 GCA_035295005.1 Ktedonobacteraceae bacterium
GCTCTATCGAACGCGCCGATGTTGCATTACTGCTGATTGATGCCAGCGAAGGTCTGGCCGCACAGGATACACACATTGCCGGTGAGATTCACGACAAGGCGAAAGGTGTGATTGTCGTCGTCAATAAATGGGACCTGGCACAGGAGCAGCGCAAAGCCGAACGTGAGGACAGGTTCCCCCATCCCGACGATGAAATTGATAGCGCGGAGAAATATCGTGAGATCATCGCGGAAGGACTGAAGTTCATTCCTTACGCGCCCATTGTCTTTGTCTCAGCGAAAACGGGCTACCATGTGCAATCGCTGTTACAAACTGCTATCAAAATTACCGAGATGCGCTACCTTCGCGTGCCGACCGCCCGCCTGAACGAAGTAGTGCAGGACGCAGTGCGCCGTCACAATCCAACAGTTGTGCGCAACAAATTTCTCAAGATATATTATGCAACGCAGACAGGTGTGAACCCGCCCACATTCGCCTTCTTCGTGAACAATCCCGAAGCGGTGCATTTCACCTACGAACGCTACCTTGAGAATCGCATACGCGAAGCCTTCAGCTTCAGGGGGACTGCTATTCGTATGTTTTTCAGACCACGGTCGAAAAACGAGACGCGATAGGAAACGAGCAATCAAAAGGGTTCTGAGCTTGCAAGCTCAGAACCCTTTTGATTGCTCGTTTCCTATCGCGTCCAGACGCCTTCCGGGTCACTTGCGCGAATCATGCGCAGTTCTTCATCCGTTGGTGGTACAGTTTCGGCGCAATCGGGGGCGAGTCGCAAGGGCCAGCCTGTTTGCTCTTGCACCTGCTCGATTGTTGTGCCGGGATGGTAGGATTGCAGCATGGCCTCACCGTTGGCTGGGTCAAAGGTGAAGACGGCAAGGGTGGTTATGAGTGCGGCTGGGCCACCACGCGGAAGGCCAACGCGGTGTCGCCAGGCGGTACCGGCGGGGCCGTGTTCGTCGGGATAGCCATAGCCGGGGCTGGTGATGAAGTCTACTTTTTCGCGCAGACGACGGCGGTCGTGCTGCATAATGATGGCGAGTCGTTGTGAGAGCGAGGCGATATCGGAGCCGCCGCCGCTACCAGGGAGGCGCACGGTGGGATGTTGCCAGTCGCCAATAAGACTGGTATTCAGGTTGCCGTAGCGGTCAACTTCCGCGCCGCCGATGTAGCCCAGTTGTACCTCGCCAGCCGCCATCAGGCCCATCAGATTGATGGTGCGCGTTGTCCAGAGGGCGTCGGCGATATTGGCCGCGTCGCCCATAGTGTAGAGCAATTCCGCAGCGGGAGTATCGCGGATGATGCCGGTCTCGAAGAACCCCGTGCAATGAGGCGCATGCGTGCGCTTCGCCAGCGCGAAGGCGATTAAAGGTAGGCGCATGCCCACGAAGACGCGCTCTTCATCGTGTATCTGCCGTGCAGCGCAGACAACCATCAATTCTTGCGGAGTGTAGTCCATAGTGTACTTTCCTTAATACCCGTAATCCACCGGAGCAGCATACCTGTGTTCTTTCACTTCCAGGCTCAGAATGCGCTCTTCGCCAATTTTTTTCATGTAGGCTGTGCGGTCGGGAACCTGTAATACCCATTCGTTGAGCCAGTCTTGAAAGTCTTCGGCGGTGCGGGTGCGCTCGTGGTACTCGTGATATGACGAATGATCGCGGTTATAGTGGCCTTGCACAGCCGAGGGGTAAGCGCCCCAGGGTTCGTGAACAACGGCGCGTACTTTGAACGAGGGGCCGATGACACGATTGGGGTCGCTCAGAATGACCTCGCGAGGAACGATCTCTTCGGCGATAATCAGCACATCTTTTGCTGCCAGGATGGCTTCTTCGCAGATGCCCAGGTTGCCCCAGGCGTGCGCGTTGCCATCCTCGTCGCTGCGTTGCACATGCATAATCGTCACGTCCGGGCGCACGGCTGGAACCAGCAGGAGCGGCGAGCCATCAAGCGGCGATTGTCCACGCAGGAATGTCGGGTTCTGGTTGGGAATGTCGCTGCCCAGCGTGGTGCGCGTGGGAATGTAGGGCGAGCCAAGGCTTCCCGCCAGCAGGGCCAGCGCGATAGTGAAGTTGCTGTGGTCTTCGATAGTGAGGGCACGAGGTATGCTCTTTTCGGCGGCGCGACGGTAGCAGTAGCCAAGCCCTTCGCTGACATTGCCCGCCCAGGCCGCCGTGATTTTCGCCACGCAGCCAGCACCGATCAACTGGTCAAAGAGGGTGTCCGAAATAGGGCCAATCAGCGTCAGGTCGCGTTTCTGCTGCCGTATGATTTCGTGCGCGGCGGCGAAAGGAATCAGGGGTTCCAACGCAAGGCTAATGGCGACCGATGCTCCATCCGGCACGTAGCGAGCAATGGCTTCGCGCATAGTGGTTAATTTACTCATACAGGTACGTACTCCACAATGATATCAGCGTAATCATCCGATACGTATATAGTATCATTACTGGCGACGAGGAGTCCCTGCGGCTCGATATAGCCCCGGCTTGCCAACGTCTCACGTTTGCCTGTTCTGGCATCAATGCGAATGAGCGCGTGAATTGAAGGCAGCAAGTCTGTCACCAGTATATTGCCACGCGGGTCAAGCGCGACATCATCGAGCATGCCAAAGCCGCCGGTGCGTGTGATTGTTCCGGTCGCGGAGATGCGATAGAGTGCGCCGCCGCATTCGTCGGTTATGTAGATGTTGCCCTGCGCATCCACCGCAGCACCGACCGGGCGAGGTATACTGGAAGTCAACAGCGTCAGCGTCTTGCCATCCAGGCTCAGACGATAAACATTGCCCGTTGGGCTATCCGGCACGATAATGGTTTGCGTTGTAGGATCGAACGCGATACCATCAACCCCATGTTTGTCGCAATTTGATGCGCTCTGTGTGGATGGCAATGTCCGCAAAACAGTTGGCGTTGTCGTACCGGGAGTGAGAGTGAGGATGCGGTTGGTACTCTGCTCCGCGATAATCATGGTGCCATCCGATAACACGATCAAGCCTTCAGGACCAGCCAATCCGCGCAACAGCGTTGTCACACTGCCATCGCTATTCAAACGGCTCACCGTTCCATTGTAAAAATCGCTAAATAACACCCTTCCTTGCCGGTCAAAGACCATATCGTCCGGTCGTCCCACGC
>DATGJV010000658.1:0-4180 GCA_035295005.1 Ktedonobacteraceae bacterium
TCATAGCGGCACTTATACAAAGGTACCTACGTTCGAGGTTACGCGCTCACCATAGCCCGAAAAAAATTCATACGCCTTCTTTCGAAGGCTTAGAGTATCTTTCGAAGGCTTAGAGTATCTTCATAGGGACGAGAGCAGAAAGCAAAAAAGACCCGATAATATAGAAAACATCAATTATATCTATACGCGCGAAATTTGTTTTAATTAGTAATCTAAATTTGGTACGAGGCGTATAGTTTTATATGATGGAGTAATGCGCTAAAACCCCCATCCAGAATGCAGATCTGCTAACGAACAACTATTGTGTTTCTTTGAGTTCATGCGAACTCCGGGATAGAAGGAAAACATGACAAGTCAATTAAGGGCAGCCAACGAGAACGATGGCAGCCCGTTTTCGCTCAAATCATCTGAACTGACACAGCATTCGTCGCGCAGGTCATTCATGCGCCGTTCGATCACGACAACCGCTGTCGTTGCTCCTGTGGTGTTGCTTGCAGCTTGTGGACAGACAACGACGACTGGGAATGGCGGGCATACTCCCACCACTACGACTACCGGGAATACTCCAACGGCTGCTGCCGGGCTTATTATGCCATCTCTGGCGGATACCAAAGCGGCATTTAACGAGATAATGAACGACGAAGTGGCGCATGTGCAGTTCTTGAAAACGGCGCTGACCAAAGCGGGTGTAACTCCTCGTCCAAAGCCGACCTTCAAGGGCATTCAGCAATCCGACCTCACCTCCTTCGCCAACCTCTCCCAGATCTTCGAGAATGTTGGCGTTGGGGCGTACCTGATGGCGGCTCCAGCCATTACGTCAAAGGCATACCTGGCCGCAGCCGGGTCGATTCTGACTATCGAGGCACGCCATGCCGGCTTCCTCGATGTGTTGCTGGGAAAGCCGGTTAGCGCGAACGGCGCTTTTGATGCGCCGATCTCGCAGGCCACTATCGTGAAAGACGTATCGCCGTTTATTGTCAGCCTCAATGGTGGAAGCGATCCATCTGCCACGCTCAAAGACGACGCTGATATTCTGAACTTTGCTTTGTTGCTGGAATACCTCGAAGCTGAGTTTTACACGCTCAACGTACCCGCGCTTTTCAAATAGAAGCGCCATAACAGGAGGTAGCAGCAATGTCCACGAGGAACATTGCTGCTGCCTCCTGTTATCTGTGGATCACTTCGTTTAAGTCGCGGCCCAGGTCTTTGAGCAATACCATTGCGGCGTTACGGCCTGGGCCGCCAGTGACTGAACCGCCGGGATGGGTGGTCGCGCCTGTTTGGTAGAGGCCAGGAATGGGCATTCGATGTTGAGCATAGCCGGGAACGGGTCGCAGCGTTTCGGACTGTGAGGGGTCCATATCGCCACCGTGGCAGCTTCCGTGCCAGTTATGGCTGTTGTAGCGTTCCAGGTCGAGAGGGCTGCGAATCTCGCTGGCCAGAATTTTATCGTCGGTCAGGTTGGGAGCGTATTTACGCAGCTCGGCAAGGTTGCTGGCTGCTATCTCTTCTTTGATCTCATCCCACTTTTCAGGTCCTTCGCGCAGTGAGTAGGGTTGCTGGCCCATCACCTTAATCAGGTGTTTACCTGCGGGCGCGCGCGTCTCGTCCTGCACGGATGCTGTCAAGACAAGTAATACTGGCTGATCCAGGGATGCGATGCCGCGATGGAAGTCGTTTCCCACTTGTAGTTGTCGCTCTGCCGTTTGCGCCACGCCTGCCGCTACCAGTTCCAGCGTGCCTCCATCGACAGGAAATCGTGGCGGTTCTGTAGTGGCGTAATGGGCCACAAATAGCGTGCGCCCCGCCTTATAGGTCTCTACGCCATACAAGAAGGCTTCGCCCCAGGCTTCGGCGGGAGCCATATGTATCAGGTGTTTGACGTGGATAGAGGAGACAACGGCATGACGCGCGCGGAACTGCTCGCCGGAGGCGGTCTCGACGCCTACGCAACGCCCTTGCTCGATAATTAAGCTCTGGACTGACTTGTTGGTGAGGATAGCGCCGCCTTGCGCTTCGACGATGCGGCGCAGCGCGTTGGGCAGGCTGCCGGAGCCGCCCTTTGGGATGGCCCAGCCGTTACGCTGGCGACCCGCTACAAAAGAATAGGCGAGGGTTCCCGTGCCGGGGCGTTCGGCAGGTTGTAGCGTACCCTCCGCGAACCAGACCATCCATGATTTGATGTGCCAGTCTTCAAAAGCGGCATCGATGATGTCCCAGGCAGAGAGAGCCTGGCGGCGCAGCCAGATTGCGCCCTGGGGATGGTTCGCCACCGAACCTGTCACCGCTGCATCCCAACCGGCGGGTGTGTAGCGAATCTTGTTAAAGATGGGCGCGATGCTGCGCCAATCGGCCATCATTTTGCGATACGTCTCGGCATCCCTGCGCGAAAATTTAGCAATCTCCTGGCAGGTGCGATCTATATCCATCCACTGAGTAATGTAGGCGCCATCGGGAAATACAACATGCGAGACGGGATCGGCCTGGATATATGCCAGCCCGTACTCGGCCAACGGTAGTTCCTGGTTGGTCCAGATAGGGCTTTGCATAAATATAGCGTGGGTAGTCGAGCAGGTATCATGCTGGAAGCCAGGCAACGTCAATTCTTCGGTCATGGTATTGCCGCCAGCGACTGAACGCGCTTCCAACAACAGGCAGGAATAGCCAGCTTTCCCCAGATAAGCAGCAGCTACCAGGCTATTATGGCCTGCGCCAGCAATGACGATATCGTATTGTGCGGTCATGTTTTTCTCCTGTTCAGGAACAAGTAAGGTCCAAAGGTGGGAGGGACGAGGGCGACCGCAAGGGTCTCCGCCCATCCCCTCAACCGCCCCCGCCCTTACAATGACTACGGCGGGGTAGTTGGCATACTGACTCACAGTAATCCGATGGTGATTAAGTCCTTTCGCAGTTCTTCGCGTTCGGCGGGTGTTGTTTGCAGTAAGGGTGGACGAACGGAGCCACCGACCATGCCGAGCAGATCGCTCCAGGTTTTGAGGTAGGCAATTGGCATCAGGCGACGGGTTGGCCAGGGTTCGCGCAGCCATTTATTGAAGACGTTACGGGCGGGTGCGAGGCTTTGAGCGATGGCGGCAGCTTCGTCGATTTGCCCCTGTATGGCAAGCGCGGTGTAATCTTTCAGAGGAGTATAACCGGGTTTTTGGAGCAGGTAGGGCGCGGCGGAGGACATGTAGACGCGGCAGCCGTGTTCGGTCATGAGTGAGAACCAGATACTTTCGTCAGGGCTGCTGACGAGAATGCGATCGCCCGCCAGTCGCAGCGTTTCCAGCGTGTGCGGCAGTTTGGGCGAATTTTTCACGGCGACCACATTTTCGAGGTCAGCCAGGCGGCTAATCATTTCAGGGGTCAGCGTTATGCCTGTATAGCCGGTGTTGGTGATAAGGATTCCGGCAGAGGTGTGTTCGGAAATGGCATGGAAATAGGCGTAGATTTGATCTTCGCTGTATGCCATAAAGTAAGGATTTCCTATAGCCAGATAATCAGCGCCGATATGTTCAGCGTGGTGGGAGAGTTCGATGCTCTCTTTGACGGAGGTGTGGCCGGTATGCACCATTACGGGGACGCTGCCCCGGCACTCGTCAACTACAATTGCGGCGGCGCGTTTGCGCTCCTCGGTAGTAAGCGACCAGAACTCGCTCATGAAGTGGCCGCAATAGATGCCGTCCAGCAGGTGATTGTCGATGCAATAGCGGATGTTGCGTCTCAACCCTGGCTCGTCGAGTTCGTCGCCGGGCGTAAATGGGTAGGGAATCGCGCCCCACACGCCGCGCAGGTTGCGGCGCGCGTATGCTTTGGCATCCGAGCGGCTATAGCGCGGGGAAGCATGTACAAGGCTCATCAAGGTCCATCCTTTCGTGCAGAAACGGGCGCAAGCGACGCGGCCTGAATGAGCGCCCAGATTTTCTCAGGCCGAAGCGGCATATCTATGGTTGTGATGCCGAGCGGGGCGAGCGCGTCCAGCACGGCGTTGACAATAGCAGGAGGACCCCCGATGCAGCCCGATTCACCGGCTCCTTTTGTGCCCAACGGGTTAAAAGGTGAGGGGGTCTCGATAAAGTCGGTAATAAACGTTGGCAGCATCCGGGCATTGGGTAAAGCATAGTCCATCAAGGTTCCACTGAGCAATTGACCCTCTGAATCATAGAGAGCTTCTTCATAG
>DATGJV010000659.1:0-6057 GCA_035295005.1 Ktedonobacteraceae bacterium
AGACGATACCACCTGTCGCATTGTAAAATAAGAAACTGCGCCAGTGCATGTGATTGATCCCGGCCAGGAAGGCAGACCATGCACGCAGGACGGCGATAAAACGCCCGAAGAAGACCGTTTTATCGCCATGTTTCGCGAAAAAGCGTTCGGCCCGATCGAGGTGGTGCGGTTTCAGAAACACATAGCGTCCAAAACGCAAAGCCAATGCCCTCCCGCCGGTGCGTCCAGCCAGATATCCCAGGTTATCCCCCAGTATTGCTCCCAGAGCCGCACATGCAATCACGAGTGGTATTTGCAATTGTGGGGCTATGGTTGCTGCCGAAAACGATGCGAGAAGGAGCATTGTTTCTCCAGGAAACGGGATACCAGAGCTTTCGATCATAATGAATACTGTCACTGCCAGATAGCCGAAGGTATTGAGCGCATTCTGTAGTGTCTGTAGCGATATAAGCGTAGCCAGAGGCACGTTTTGCCAGAGGGACAATTGCATAGTAGTAAGAATGGATAATAAGGCTAACCGGCGCATGATAGCTCCTTGCCGTGACGTATCTTACGTTTTGAGAACAGTATCTTCACGTACTGATATACGTTTAAGCAAAGGTTTTGTTTGCCCTGGCATTTTCACGTTGAAGAGCAGGACGATGAGCAACACAAGCAAGGGCGGAATAACTGCCGCGGAGTAGCCTGTAGCATCCCAGTTTGGCTGCGGCGCGTTTCCCAGGAACAGGTAGAGTAAACGTGCGGACGCTGAGAATGTCAGCGCGAATGCGAAGAGTGCGCGTCCTACTCGCTCCTGTGCGGTGGGCATAGTTACGGCGGCAAGTCCCACAAGCCAGGTCACATACCAGGGGAAGAACCATGTCGTCACAATGAGCAATCCCCCAAGTGTGACAATGGCGGCAAAAACAAGGGTGCGCGTCTCCGGCTTGCGCCATAGCCAGATCGTACCGATAATGAGGCCGGCCAGGACAACCATGATATTGATGTCATTCCAGACGCGATGGTTGCTCAATGTTTGTACTAGCGCATATGACCAGCTGCCCTGTGCTGGCGTACCATACATCGCTCCCCACTCGACGATAATACTGAGCATAGAATGTTCCGCCTGACTGGAAGAAGGCGGCGATGAGAAACTGTTGACAATATCTGAGACGCTATGCCCGATGAAAAATGGTCCATAGAAAAGCAACACTACCACTCCGATAGCTATTCCAGCGTAGCATACCTTGATTATCGCCGACTTCCATTGCAAGCGTATTGCTCTGTTCGCTTCGCCCATGATGGGATACAGTGTTTTACGTGCCAGCAAAACGAGGTACAGGATGATGAGGGGGAGCGCGGTAAACTTGACCAGCGTTGCCAGTGTGAAGGCGATGCCAGGCAGCAAGTAGTGTATTGGACGTGTGAAACCTCCTTGTTCGGCTCGTACACAGAGCAGGATGCCCAGTAGCATGAAGGTAATCATGAACAGGTCATTATGTCCACTCAGGCTGCTTTCTAAGATAACGAGCGGATTCCAGGCATAAAGCAGTGTACCAATAGTGACGGTGCGTGATGAACGTCGCATTGTGCGCAGGATAGTCATCACTAACAACGCATTGATAAGATGGATTGCGAAGGCCAGGAAACGGAAGAGCAAAATATAGCGCGTTGGGCTGCTGCCGCCCACGATGGAGACCAGCGAACACACTACCAGCCAGAGCGGTCCATAAGCAGCAGTCGCATTTTTCCAATCATCCAGCGGCGTGATGGGGTCTTGCGGAAACTTCGCTGGCGCTACGAAATAAGGATTGACATGGTGAGCAATGAGAGAGCGGCCATAACCGGCGTAGACAAATAAATCACGCGATATGAGGGCGGGCGTAATCAGTAGTATACACCCGGCAACTATCACGCCCAGCCAGATGAAGAGCCAGGAGCGACGCAGTTCCTGTTCGCTTGACTGGCGTCGTATAAGCACTGCAACTAGAGCATAGATGGCAAATTCTATCCCGGTAATGATGGTAAAAACAGTATTGCTCCCAGCTAACTGAATTGGACTGTAGGTTGTTAGCCCCAGCTTATGCAATACCTTGAGACCCAGGACTGTTAACTGGTTTCCATAGGGAACATAGGGGGGTAATAAGTTTTCTAGCTGGTTGATGTAATGAAGGACGCCGACACTGACCAGAAAGCAGAAAACAAAGGCACATGTGCAAAGAGCAATTAACACAATAATTACAGTTGAAGCCCTGTTTGTGCCAATCGGTGTTTGCTCAGTTTGTTGCTCTACGCTAGCAGTCGCTTGCACAGCTTTATCAATTTTCAAGTGAGTCCTCCCGGTCTTCATTGGGGACTGCGAAGAGACCTTGCCGCCGTACTGGCAAGTGCCTTGTTTTTCCGATCAAGAAAACGCACAGGAATGCCAGAATGGGCGGTCCTATCGTCGTAAAACAGTCCCAACTTATCCAGCGACCTATAGGCTCATAGCCATTGAAAATGTAAACAGAGAAAGCAGACACAGAAAATACCAGCGCGAAAGCGGTCAACGCACGTCCAATTGTATCTCCAGAGTATGGTAAGACGATTGCCGCAAATGCAACTAACCAGACAACATACCAGGGGAAGAACCACGGTGTGACAATTAATAGCGAACCAAGCGTCAACAATATCGCGAGAACAAATACGCGCATCGTAGGATTGCGCCACAACCACACAATTCCTATGATGATCGTTACTATGATGACGACGACGTTAATATTATTCCATACACTGTGATTGCTAAACACCTTGAAAAACGTGTATGCCCAGGGGGTTGTTGGATATCCATACTTCGTAATCCATGCGTTTATCGCTGACATCATAGAATATTCGATGCCGACTGAAGATGGCGGCGCTGAGAAACTATGGATGATAGACCAGATACTGTGTCCAATCCAATACGGGATGTAGAGAGCCAGGGCGAGTGATCCGCCCACGATACAGGCGAAAAGTGGCTTTTGCAGCGCGAGATGCCAGTTTGACCGAAAATTTCCTCTACTGGTGATGCTAACTGATGTGATAAATGCTTTCCGTGCCAGGATAACGAGAAAAAAGATGATCAAAGGCCCGGAAGTGTACTTGATAAGTGCTGCGAGTGTGAAGGCAACGATAGGAGGCAGGTAGCTCCCAGGTCGCGTAAGTCCGCGTTGTTCACCACGGACATAGAGCAGTAAGCCCCACAAGATAAACGTCATCATCAGCATATCATTATGCCCACCCAGAGAGCTTTCCATTAATGCGAGCGGATTCCAGGCATAAAGTAGCGTTCCAAGCGTGACAGTACGCGGAGAACGCCCCATTTTTTGCAATATCTTATAAATCAGCAACGCGTTTAAAAGATGCGCGATAAGTCCCAACAAACGGAACGCAATGATGTACCTGATTGGCTCGATACCCAATATCCATGCGAACGAGGCGCAGATGGTCAGCCATACCGGTCCATATGCTGCAATTCCTGCTGCCCAGTCATCAAGTGGCACGAACGGATCATGTGGAAAAGACGTGAGTGAAGTAAAATATGGGTTGGTACCGTGTGCGGCAATAATCCGACCATATCCTGCATAAACATAAATATCGTGTGAAAGCATGGCCGGTGTCAGCACAAAAATCATACCGGCGATAAACGTTACCAGTCCGATAATGCTGATTATCTGGCGATTATTGCCCTCGCGTGGTTGTCGCCGCATGAACCATATGCTGAAGGCATAGATGCTAAAAGCAATGGCGATCAAAGAAAGAAAGAGAATAATAGCGGTACTCGACAGTGAATTCTTATGGTCTGTCGGAAAATAGAAATCAGCTGGCAACCATGACCCCCACATAACAAGCAATTTACTTGTCGAAAGTCGGGCAATAATTGGCGAACCAACCACGCGGCTCAATGGAGCAACCATAAGTAGTGTGCAAACCACGAAAGCCAGACCAGAGAGGAGAATGCTCCAGGGCAATGCAGGTTGCTGTGAATAAGCTGTATCTTCCGAAACGTGTGAAGCTGCTGGAAGATCATCTACGACCCCTATATTTTTTAGATTTTTTTCAATCATCACAAGTTATTCCAGTCCTTGAAATATGTGCATGTTAGCCATTCTCTCTTCTTTTGCTAAACCATCCAACGTCCCATCACAAAGAGTAGGCTGAGCGTTGCCAGTAGCACTGGAAATAGCAGGAGCAACGCCTGATGTACTCGCGGGTGTTTTACGCCCAGCATTGCCAGTGTAATAAAAGCTGGGAACATTTCCAATACGAGCCGCTGATTGGAAACGAGCGCATCTCCCGAATTGAGCGATGGACTGAGCAACATGAACAGGAGCAATACTGCCATCCAGACACTATAACTCAGCCGCAACCAGCGCCAACCCTTGATGGCAAGAAAGATAAAGCCAAGTGTTGCGCTGAGGTCGAGCAAGATATGGGCCTCGTAAAATGACCCGAAAGGTTGAAACCAGAATAAACCGGCAAATGCCTGTGCAATTCCCATCCAGGGCCATGTTGTTTGTCTGCCCCAGTGACTTTCTACCGAAACATAGGCAATCGGGTTGCCTTGAATATGCCAACAATAGATACTATACAGTACTGTGCCAAGTGGAATCAGGACCACGGGGAGCAATCTGAGCAGCAATCCTTGACGACTGGCTGTGATACTTTCCCGCGAAACCCAGACCTCAACGAGATAGGGAATGACGAAAAGCAGTCCTGCCGAGCGTGTCAGGGCCGCCAGCATACCCAGTAGACCGGCCAGCCACCAGTGTTGGCGGCGCATAGCAAGAAAACCACCGGCAATCAGTAAAACGAACAGCGATTCGTTATAGGGCGCGAAAAAGAAAAAAGCTGTTGGGAAAATGGTCAGATAGAGCAGTGTGCGGCGTCCCACCTGTTCTCCCGCGATGTCAACCGCAAGCTGATACAGCACAAACATTGCACCAAGTAATGCCGCATTGCTCAGAATCATACCCACGGCTAAATAGCTCCAACTGCCGAGTGGGTAAGCGATGGCAGCAATCAGTAAGGAGAACAGTGGGAAAAACGCGACATCAAAATGTGTCATGTAGCCAAATTGTGCAATACGCACGTAGTTGGCCCCGTCCCACTGACTCCAGCTTGTCAGGAGTCCCACAATATTGACCGGCGTACTCGAATATTTTTGCGCATTTAGCAGCACAAAACCAAAATAGGTCACCAGTACCAGCAGCAAGCGGGTCAGGAGAAATAGCCAGAGAATGTCTCGAACGGGAGCGCGTTTCATCGTTATATCACAGAAATCGGGCCAGGAAGCCTCGCATCTTTAGGCCGAGGAGGAATGGCCCGCTCCTTTCATATAGCTATAGCCATCGCAGCGATGAATCGGGGTACAGAAGCGATAGCTGATCCCCTGTACTCGGCCCTGTTTCGCTCGGATGTCAAACGAGCCACTTGTTCGCACCAGCACTCGTCCCACGTAGACGCCTTGTTTGGTGCCGCTGGGGACGACGGCTCTGACAATATCCCCCGTTTGGAAGTCTTTGACCTTCCTGGTTCCTTTGGGCTTTGAGCAGGGGAAGCCAATCGCATTGACATTGCATTTCTGTCTGCTACCATGTCCTGTTGCCGTGATCAGCAGAGGAACCACCCCCGCAAGGCGAATCTGTTCAGGCGTACTCTTGCCCACACACGCCGCGTCGAGCCAGTGCGTTTTGGGCAGGTCGCGCCTCGTTCGATTGAACTTCGTCAGACCGCCAGACCCACATTCAATGGGCATGCCCAGGGTCTTGAGTCCTTTGTACAAGGCCCAGCGGATCGTGTTCACGGCGGTGGCATCTTTGAGCGGCACTTTAGATGCCGCCAGAATGCGTGCCAGCAGGTCAGGTTTTCTGTTCAGGAACACGCGAATATCCAGGGTTCCTTTGGCTTTATTGCAAGTGTCACAGGCCAGACACAGATTGCTGATGCGATCCGTTCCCCCAGTGGCTTTGGCTTGAATATGCTCCACCTGCAACGGGACATTCTGCACCCCACTATAGGTACAAGCTCGCTACCATTTCTCGAGCAGATATTCTCGAA
>DATGJV010000660.1:0-9113 GCA_035295005.1 Ktedonobacteraceae bacterium
CCCTGACGCACGAACCGTACACGGGGCTTATCGCGGTACAATTTACCCCTGTTATTCCTCGTGAGCAGAATGAGCATCGGCAAGGGGAACACCGGGAAAGTCGCAGAACGTATCTATGACCGGTGTAACGGCACAACGGCCAACCGTTGAACTGCGGGATCAACAGGCACACCAGTTGCGGACGGAAATTGCCGCTCTGTGTGAGGAAATGTATCGCACACTGGCAGATATGCAAGAGGCAGAGGCGCGGCACCATTATAAGCAGGAACGTCGCACGCGCCTGACAATGTATCATGAGCAGTTGAGTGCCTTGGTAGGTGTGGAGGCGGCAGACTCCGCGTTAGAGGAGATCAACGACCGCGCCCTGAGAGAACAGGTAGCCGTTGTGCGCAATTCTGAGCGACCAGAACGATGCCGCACGCTCTGGATACTGGTATGCAGTATAAAGAATAGCGATGTTCATGAAGCGGTACCGCTCTATGCAGCAAACGCGGAGGATGCCGAACAACAGGCACAACAATGGCTGAATGCCACTCCACGCTCCTTGCATCGCCTGGATATGCGTGCCTATCCAAGTGGTTTCGTGATGGGACGACGAAGGCTCGATGGCATGATTATTTAACGCACTCATAGTGAATAGAGGGGAAGCGGCTGACAGGAAAAAGCTGCTCAGATTGCAATCTGAGCAGCTTTTTCCTGTCAGCCGCTTCCCCTCTAACATCTCATCCGAAGGATTTTCCAAAAGTCAAGGCCATTGCACTCATTACATGCCCCTTTCGATTCATTTATCATTGCTTATAAGATTTACGCATTCAATTGTAAATCTTGCGATAAATTGCGTTTAAATGAATCGAGGGAGAATAACAAAATGGATTACTTGTTTAGCCTTAGCCCCTATGACGATGATTATGAAGAGTTCCCGACTCCGGATGATGATGACGGGGAAGAGAAGGTAACGCCTGAAGACCCTGATCCTGAAGACGAGGATGAGGATGCATCCGCCAGTCATGGCCTGTAAATGTTTGTCTACAGGATATAGAGGCCAGGGTACCCGCAAGGGGATACCCCTACTATACACGTCCCCATGTATAGTAGGGGTATCCCCTTGCGGGTACCCTGGCCTCTTCTCGTTTCTTGTATGCTCCTTTCCTCTTAGCGTGCGCCTGCCTCGACGGCCTGTTCGCGGACTGCGAAGTAGGTGGCCTGTGGGTGGTGTACGACGATGGCCGCCGTGGATTGCTCAGGTACAAGCTGGTAGGATTCGGTAAGCGAGACAGCGATAGTTTCTTCAACTGGTAGCAGTTGGAAGACTTTGCTGTGGTCTGCAAGGTCGGGTATAGCGGGATAGCCCCAGCTATAACGGCGACCACGTGGTTCGTTCAAGCCGAGTTCATGGCAAATGACGCGGTTGGTGTATTCAGCCAGTCCTTCCGCCATCTCGACCGAGAGGCCATGTGTAAAGTACGCTTCTGAATAGTTTCCTGCATCTTGTAGTCGCTGCATCGCCTCGCTTGCCGATTGACCCATTGTGACAACTTGCAAAGCCACAACGTCCAGTTTGTCGCTCTGGACAGAGGCAAAGTAATCGGCGAGACAGAGGCGGTCGCGTTCGCCCTGGCGTGGGAAGCGGAAGCGATTGATTTCGCGTCGTGCGGCTATGTCCTGTGGATCGTAGATAATCAGTTCGTTGCCGCTGGACTGGCAAGGAAAATACCCATACACAGCGCGAGGTTGCAGGTAGCGTTGTTGACGTGCTTCACGCAACATACGCTCTAAGCGTGGCTGGAATTCCTGCTCGACGAGGCGCGTAAATTCAGCGCCGTGTGCCTTGCCGCCCCAGTGCAAACGATAGAGCGTATTCAAATCCATACAAACCGCAACATCTTCTATGCCGATACGCTCCAACACTCGCGGTCCCCAGAACGGCGGTGTGGGAAGATCTCTTAACGGTCGAATGGCAGCAGATGGGCGTTCAGCATCCTCATTCGTCTGTGCAATATTGCTCTCTTTTCCTTTGCTAGCTTTTTTCAGCCGCTCTTGTAATGCCTCATCTTTGATGCGCTGCACATATGGTGTGCGTTGCTCTAGTGGGCTGGTCAGCTTATCAATGATTTCCAGGCCCTCGAAGGCGTCGCGGGCGTAGAAGACGCCGGGGTCATATGAAGTGGGCGTGGATTCCGGCGTTTGCTCGTCCACGAAGAGAATGCGCCGACCATATGAGCGATTGATAGCCGCGCCGCCTACAATGACCGGAAATTGCAGACCGCGCTTATAGAGTTCTTTGACGCAGAGCGGCATCTGTTTTGAGGTACTGACCAGCAGGGCCGAGAGGCCAATAGCGTCGGCGTTGACCTCAATGGCTTTGTCGAGAATGGTATTGAGCGGCACCTGTTTACCGAGGTCGTAGACGGTATAACCGTTGTTGCTGAGGATGGTATTGACAAGGTTTTTGCCGATATCATGCACGTCGCCGAAGACGGTTGCCAGTACCACCTTCCCTTTCGTATAGCCTTCCTTTTTCTCCAGGTACTGTTCGAGATGGGCCACGGCTCGTTTCATTACCTCGGCTGATTGCAGCACAAAGGGCAGAATGAGTTCGCCAGCCCCAAAGCGATCGCCAACATCTTTCATGGCTGGCAACAACACCGTATTCAAGACATTGACGGCGCTCTCGCTGCGCGGAATGTTCATTTCTTCGGCACGTTCAGCTATGATCGTGTCAATCAACGGCTCGATGCCCTCTTTGCGACGGTGCAAGATTTGCCAGTGGATGCGTTCCGCGATGCTCATGCCCTCGGTCGGATCAACTTTTGTGTTGCTGTTATCCTGTTGTGGCGCGTGCGCTTCAAAGTAGGCGATGTAGCGCGGCAAGGCATCGGGGCGATTGTAAATCAGGTCGTCGGCAAGCTGACGCTGCTCGGCATCAACTTCAGCGTAGGGTGTGATGTGCAACGGGTTTACGATGGCGGCATCTAGCCCCGCTTTGACGGCGTGATAAAGAAAGACACTATTGAGAACAGCACGCGCATGGGGTTGCAGCCCGAATGAGACATTGCTGACACCCAGCACTGTCAGCACGCCGGGTAGTTCCTGCTTGATGCGCGTAAGGGCATCCAATGTTTCGATAGCTGCTGTTTGTAACTCTTCCTGACCGGTAGTAATGGGGAAAGTGAGCGGGTCGAAGATGAGCGCGTTGGGCGGCAAGCCATACTCGCCAACGCAGATATCGTAAATGGCATGAGCAATCTCGACTTTGCGGTCGGTGGTTTTCCCCATGCCAATCTCGTCAATGGTGAGCGCAACGACCGCCGAACCGTGTTCAAGCGCCATTGGCAGCACGCTTTCGATGCGCTGGCGGCCCGTTTCCATGTTGATAGAATTGATGATAGCGCGTCCAGGATAGGTTTCGAGCGCGGATTTAATGACGTTGGCTTCAGTCGAATCTATCATGAGGGGAGCTTCAATGCCCATTGAGAGCTTTTTGACGGTGTGCGCCATCTGTTCCACTTCGTCGGTGCGCTCGGTGAGGGCTGTCTGTACGTCCAGCACATGAGCGCCACCTTCGACCTGTTCGCGTCCAATGGCAAGCAGCGTATCATAATCTTCGTTTAGCAGCGCCTGTTTCACTTTGCGACTGCCCTGTGCGTTGACGCGCTCACCAACAAGCAAGGGTGGTGGGTCCTGTATAAGCGATGTTGCGCGAATACCGCTTGTCACGAAGGGCAGAGAGATGCGCTTGAAATCTTTGTGCAGGATATTATCGTCCGCGATAGGGCGCGGGTGGCGCTGCGCAGGGCGACAGGCACGAACAATAGCTTGCAGGTGTTCATGACTGCTACCGCAACAACCGCCGACAATATTGACGCCAAACTCCGTGATGAAATCACGCAGAGCGGCGGCCATTGGTTCCGGCTCCATCGGGTAGACCGCCAATCCATTGACATTGAGCGGAATGCCAGCGTTGGGGATAGTCGAGATGGGCAACGGGCAATTGTCGGCGAGGAAGCGCACAGGTTCGCGCATATGTTCGGGGCCGGTTGAACAATTCAAGCCGATGATATCAACTTTCAATGCCAGCAGTGTATTCATCACGGCGGCAATATCGGTGCCGAGCAGCATGCGCCCACTGGTGTCGAGCGAGACCTGCGCCTGAATCGGGACATTGCGTCCCACTTGCTGCATGGCGCGACGCATACCGGTGATGGTGGCGCGAACCTCTAAAATATCCTGGCTGGTTTCGATGAGCAATACGTCAACGCCGCCCTCGAGAAGCGCGGCTGCCTGTTCGTGAAAAATTTCGACAAGCTGCTGGTAGGTGATATTGCTCAACATAGGGTCGTTGGAGGAAGGCAACATGCCGGTCGGGCCAATGGAACCGGCGACGAAGCGCGGGTGCTGCGGTGTACTATATTCGTCTGCGAGGCGGCGTGCAATTTGGGCTGCTGTGAGATTGACCTCTTTTGTGAGATGTCCTATTCCGTACTCATCAAGCTTGAGGCGGCTGGCGGTGAACGAATCCGACTCGATGATGTCGCAGCCAGCTTCAAGAAAACCCGTGTGAATTTCCTCGATAACGGAAGGTTTTGTCAGTACCAGGTACTCGTTGCAGCCCTCTGTCGCCTGGCCGCCATAATCCTGGGGGGTAAGCTGATAGCGTTGGATATTTGTTCCCATCGCGCCATCATAGATAATGACCTGCCGCGACAGCGTTTCCAGAAATTGACTCATGTATGTTAACCTTCCCACACGTGTTATTCAGTGAGCGCCGCGACCAGTTCACGGCAGAAATCGGGGATGTCTTCGACGACGCGCCCCCACACCATATTTCCTTCGCGAAAGGCCGGTTCATTGACCCAGATACCACCGGCATTGGTGATATCGTCTTTAATACCAGTCGAGCCTGTCGCTTTGCGGCCATGGATAATACCGGCTGAAATGGGTACCCAGCCGCCGTGGCAGATGGTAGCAACTACCTTGCCCTGCTCATGTATATCATGTACCAGTTGAAGTACCGCCTGGTTACGACGCAATTTATCAGGAGCCCAGCCGCCAGGAATGACGATACCATCCAGCTCATCAGCATTGGGTGCATTCTCAATATCCACGTCGGGCGTCATTTCCAGACCATGCTTGCCGCGCACAGTTTCTGTGGTGAGACCAATTACGACGACCTGCGCACCCTCTTCGCGTAGTCGCATGACGGGAACCCAGAACTCTAAGTCTTCAACTTCTTGTGCGACAAAATATCCGATAATTTTTCCTTGCAAACGCATGGTATGGCTCCTTCCTGTGGCATAGTCGTTATGGGAACATTATACCACGCCAAAAAGCCGTGCAACGAAAGCCTTCTTCTATGCGTGTTACGTTCATGGTATGAATAGTTGAACTCTGGTTACTGCAATGGCGTTTGTGTTGTGGTATGTATGGGTGTTAGCAAAGGAGAGAAGCCATGCCGGGGCGTTTTACGCTTGGTATTGAAGAGGAATTTCAGCTAGTGAATCGCCGGACTCTGCAACTGAGTTCGGGTGTCAATTCTGTGCTGGAAAAAGGGACGCCGTATCTGGAAGAGAAGATAAAGCCGGAACTGACACAATCAACGATAGAACTCATATCGGATATCTGCCCCGATATCACGGCGGCGCGAACCGAACTCTATACGCTGAGGGCATTGCTGGCGCGGCTGGTGAATGAAGAAGGGCTGGCACTTATCAGTGCCGGGACGCATCCCACATCTGAGTGGCAAGACCAGGAGACGACGGATAAAGAGCGGTACACTGAACTGGAAGAAGAATTTCAGGATGTTATCCGTTCCAACATCATCTTTGGTTTGCATGTGCATGTCGGTGTGGATGACAAAGAGCAGTCTGTTCGGCTGATGAATCAGGCGCGTACATGGTTGCCGCAACTACTGGCGCTCTCGACAAATTCGCCGTTCTGGCATAGTCGAAATACGGGTATCAAGTCGTATCGCTCCGCACTCTGGCGGCACGTTCACCGTAGCGGCTTACCGGAAATTATTGAGTCGTGGAGCGAATTCGAGCAATATGTACAGACATTGGTTGAGATGGGCTGTATTGATAACGGAAAGAAAATCTGGTGGGACGTGCGCCCGCATCCATTTTTTGACACGATAGAGTTTCGCGTCTGCGATATGCCCGCGACTATCGAAGATACGCTTGCGATAGTCGCGTTTTGCCAGGCATTAATCGCGAAACTGGCCTGGTGTGATGAGCATAATGTGGCTATTCCTATATTGAAACGCGACTATATCGAAGAGAACAAGTGGCGTGCCATGCGCTACGGTCTGGACGCCGAAGTGCTTGATTTCGTTCACCATCGTCGGCTAAGCATGCGCGAAGCTATCAATGAAACGCTGGATTTTGTAGACGATATGGTGGACGATCTGGGCAGTCGTCAGGAAATAACCTACCTCTGTGCGCTGCTTGCCAATCCCGATGGTACCGGCGCTGACCGCCAGATCGCCATGTACGAGCAAACGCACGATATCAAGAAGGTGGTCGAGCTATTGATGGAGCAAACAATGCAAGGTATTACCCTTGACGCCGCCGATCTGTCGCACCAGTCTTTGAAGTTTAAAATGTACGAGGAAGAGCAACAAGTAAGCCACAAATAGCGACAAACAGGTATTTTTGCGACGCAAAAAATATCTGTTTGTCGCTATTTGTGGCTTACTTCCTAAAATCGAAACGGGACCGCAAGACCTGACGTGTGCCATCGTCATGAATAAAGGCGATATTGTTGATGGGGATATCCCAGTTAAAGTTTCGCTCACTCAAAAACTGGAGCATTGATCCGATATTGTCACGGTTGATATCGGCGAAACCGATGGTGATATGTGGCATCCAGTAATCGGGATGATAGTAATCCTGTGCATCTGAGCCAGTTTCCAGGGTTGCCGACCAGACCTGCTGGTGAAACTGGTTGAGTTGCTGGCTACGCACAACGGGAATATAGAGAACGGGATGTGGGCCTGTAAAGATACCCAATCCACCGCAGACGACGTGAAAAGGAGTACTATTTTCCGCGATATTGCTCAGGATAGGCTCAAGTTGCTCTACATTATACTGAGCGGCCACCTGGTAAGAGAAATGTGGATAGGGTGTCACATAGACACCGCGCACGGAAAATTCGCGTTCCAATTCGGCCCAGAGGTTCTCGACCAGTTGATAATGGTGATCATCGAGAAGGGAAACAATGCCATTCATATGCTCTTTCTCCAGACTTCTACGCTCACATCAGACGCAGGGAATAGGAATAGTCAGTAGCGACGATGTGGAAGCCGACCGATTCATACAATTTTCTTGCGGCATAGTTGTCGTAGTTGGTGGCGACAATGGCGGTTTCGGTACCTCGCGCTTGCAAACGTTTAAGCCCTTCCCGCATCACAGCCTGACCAATTTTTTGTCGGCGAAACGCCGCACGAGTGCCAACTGGTTCAAATTCGCCGCACCTGTTGACGGGGTCCAGCCAGCAGATACAGTAGGAGGCAAAGGTGCCTTCAGGTGTCACTGCCGCGATATCCAGTTCTGGTGTGTAACCAGGAATGGTTCTCATGCGCCGGTATGCTTCGAGCGTAACCCTGGAGGGATGGTAGACCTCCCGGTGGATAGAGACACGTTCCTCAAACTCACTCTCGTCCGCAACATGCCGAACTTGCCAGCCAGCAGGTAGCACAGTATCCGCTAAAGCGTGAACGAGCGGTTGCCTCATATAAACCATGCTCGGTTCGCCGCGCACAAAACCGTGACGCACAAATGCTTCGTGCAAGGGCTTATCGTCTTCCAGAACTCCTGTATAAATGGTATCCCTGGTTACTTGCCACACGTCATCGGGGTTGGGCTTATTCTCGCTGGCACGCAGCAGAACCCAGTTGAGCATCTGATCGAGCAGTTCTTTATGCTGACTCTGCTGTGGAAGAATCAGGAGAGTGGTGCTGAAGGCCGTTCTGCTCTCGTCGAACCAGGCAAAGCCCAGGAGCATACCCATTTCATCCTGCCACAGGCGAATGTTTTGATAGGGATCGAAAATAGTGTTCTGGTACATACCCCAGATGAGGTCACCGACGTGCCAGTAACAGTGCAATGGGTCAAGGGTTCGTATCGCTATTACAAATTGTTTCAGTGCGTCCAGGTCCTGTTCTCCATGAAAAAGTCTTGATGTAATCTGCATCTTTCATACTCTTTTCTCAGTCATGGTTCAATTTGCCATGCATAGACCGATTGTTTCACATGCTGATAATTTTTATCTAACACAGGTTCTAGCAACAGAAGCGAGGAGAGGCGTCGTGCAATCGCTGTGAATTCACGCATCTCTTCTACGCTGATGGCACGTCCAAGCAAGCTCTGTTCGCGATAGCTTAACCACTTCTTGAGAACCTGATAGCCGCCGATGGTATAGCGCCAGACGTTGGACGGCACATTGTTCCAGTAAGCTATGGGATTCAAATAGATATCGCAGGTTGTGGTGCCGAGATGTTGTAAAGCCTCTTCAACGGTCAGGCCAGTTGCTCTAGCCCCTTCTTCAATGGCGCTTAATTCGCTGGACATGTAGGCACGTTCCAGCAATTTGCCTTTGCCGGGCATGGTGACATTGCCATTGCTGTTGTTGCTGCCATGTCCCCAGCCAACGGTGACGGCTAAATCTCCCGCGTTGGGATTGAGTATGCCACTACCGACGCGAGCGGGAGCAGCTAACTGGCGTAGTTCCGGGCGAATTTTGCCTGTTGTTACTCCTGTAACTGCATTCTCCATATCGAGCAATGCCGCAACCTGTTTTCCTGAAGCGGCGGAGGCCATGAGAGACGATTGTGTAGCGGGTAATGGAATACGCGGCCAATCCTGGCGTATGCCGTCCGCGTTCTCTGTGAGATATGACGGGGCATAGCCGATGGCGAGCGCGTGCAGCCAGAGCAGACCTGCCGTATCCACATTGCTATCGAAGTCGGTGATATCAAGGAGCCGTAAGTAATCGCGGGCCTTCTCGGAAAGATTGGCTTTTGTGACAATGTAGGGAGTCTCCTCCTCTTTGAAGAGACCTCTGCGCCGCACATATTTTTGCGGCTTCTGCTCTGCAGTGACAAGCAAGGGAATATG
>DATGJV010000661.1:0-4490 GCA_035295005.1 Ktedonobacteraceae bacterium
CCCTGGCCGGATTGCTTTCGGAGTATGCCGATCCTGTGACGAAAGTGACGATTGTCCCACGCGGGCAGGCCCTCGGCGTCACCATCTCGACGCCGCTTGACGACCGTTACAACTACTCGAAAGAGTACCTGTTGACGCAAATTGTCACGGCGCTTGGCGGACGGGCGGCGGAGCAGATAGCTATTGGGAGCATTACCACCGGCGCGGAAAATGACCTGCAGAAGGTCACGCAACTGGCGCGGCAGATGGTTGTGCGCTGGGGCATGAGCGAGCGGTTGGGAACGGTCTCATTCAGTGAACGCGGCAGCCCCTTCGGGGGCGGCGGTGACACTGGCGCACCCTCCGATTATAGCGAGATAACCGCCGAGTTGATTGACGATGAGGTTGATCGTATGGTGCGTGCCTGTTACGCCCAAACCGTGGAATTGCTCAGCACGCATCGCCCAACGCTTGACCGCATCGCGGAAGAGTTGCGCCGCCACGAAGTGATTGATGCCACACAACTCCGGCAAATCATGGAGGAGACAGGTGCGGTCATTGCCGCAGGTCAATCAATGTCTCAGGGAGTCCCGACGGTGATTGCGCCGCCCCCACCACCTTCGCTTCCGGAAATCAGTAGCAACACAACCGGCAGCGAACAGATGGGCTAAAAGTTGCATAAGAGAACAACCAACAGGCCAGAGTGCGTGCGCTCTGGCCTGTTGGTTGTTCTCTCACTCTCTATTCTTCAAAAAAGCCGCGTAAACCCGGATAATCTACCATGATGGTATCTACCATTTGTGGGGGAAGTGCCAGGAATGTGCCTTGCGCTTCCGCCAGTACAGTTGTTTCATCATTGCTAAGCGTAATCACGCCGCTGGCCTGAATCATACGCTTGCGCTCAGTACCAGGTCTGGCGCGGACACGCAGGCTGGGGCCATAAGGAACATAGCGGCGATAGCGTATCTCCAGACGGCCCGTCATCGTCCATTCGGGGTGTTGCGCCAGTATGGATGTGCGCCCAAGAGCCTCGTCGAGAATAGAGGCAATAATACCGCCATGAATCACGCCGGGGAAACCCTGATGCTCTTCGCGGGGCTGGAAATCCGCAACGATAGCGTCGTCCTCAATGCGAAAAATAAGCTGCAAACCAAAGGGGTTACGCTGCCCACAGACAAAACAGCGTTGATAGTCCGTTGTGTCGTTTAATTTCATGCGTTCAAAAACCTTACCATTTGTCGGAAAGCCTTTTCTCTGTTCGATACCCGTTTAGAGCGGGATGATGAAAGTGTATCACGCCGCAAGCTATCGTACAAACTGAGTGAGACCACTATTTGAGACGAAAAGTAGTGTTATAGCGTGTCAGGAGTAGCAATCTGTTTGACCCATCCTTTTATGTAAGCTGCCAGATGTGGTAATGTATACCCATCAAAGGTAAAAAGGCGTATTTGAGCGACCTGTGAGGTAATTGAATTATGGCAAAGACAACACAAACCATGCATGCAGTGCATCCAGGGCAAACAGAGGCACCCTCTTCTGCCTCTGACGAGACGAAAAAACAGCGTAAAAAACAGGCAAAACGAGAAGCGAAGATGATGTTAAGGGTAGAGCAAGCCCGCAAAGACGTACAGAAGGCCGAGCAAAAGGTTGCTAAGGCGCAGGCTAATCTGGAATCTACGAAAACGCAACTGAGTAAACTCGAAACGCAAACACAGGAGCTGTCCGCGCCCTCGACATCATCATCAACAGCTACAAAAAAAGCAAAACCGGCAAAATCCCAACGGCAACAAGCGAGCGCCCAAACCCATTCCGGTAATCATGCGAAGTCGGACACGGGTTCAGCAAATGAGACAGCGCCAGTCGCGGCAGGTGCGAAAAACAAGAGGACATCCTCTGCCACTTCCTCCACCTCTGCCACATCCCCTACGGACTATGCGCCTTCGCTTCCTCCCGCCGAAGGTCGGGTGGACATTGATCCAGCACAGGCACAGGAGCCAACAGGGGAACAATCCACCTCCACGTCTGAAGGTGGGAATAAAACGGAAGGGGCGGCAAAAACAAAAAAGGCGGCTTCTACTGCCACCACCAAAGCGACTGAGCCAGAGCAGCCTGCTCTGTTATCACCGGACGTGGCCCATACAGATACCGTCCAGGAACAAAAGGAAGCGCAATTCACACCCGCAATGGAAGAGAACTCCGGGGGCGAGGGTGAGGAGCAGCACGAGACCAGGGATAACGAACATGAGCAGCAAACTCGGCCCCATTCAACACATAGTCGCCGCAGTTCTTCCAGCCAATCTCACTCAGAAACCCCGGAAGATACACAAAATACGCAAGAGCCTTCTGAAGCTGAATAACGAGCAGACAAAAAGCAGCCACTCGCACTAAAGCGAGTGGCTGCTTTTTGTCTGCTCGTTCCTTCTTATCGTTATCGTTTATACCCTACATTAAACAGATGCTTGCCTTTTTCTAGAGGTGAGCTAAGGACGCCGCGCTCTTTTAGTTTGAGGTAGATGAAAAGTGATATGCTCAATAATGCAATACCGATCAGGTAGGCACCAAGCACATCGCTGGCCCAGTGGTCGCCGAGGTAGATGCGTGAAGGCCCCACCAGCACTACAAATGCCGCCGGGATAATGAGGAAGAGATAGTGCCACCACCGGTCGCGCCGGAAAAGTATGATACCAAACGAGAACAACAATCCGAAAAAGGCCATATACGCCATCACATGCCCGCTGGGGAAACTTTGCCCACCTGCCGCAGAGAGAATATCTACAAGATGCGCTGATGGACGCGGGCGTTGTACAATTACCTTAATCAGACCATTGAGCAATGTGCTTACGACATTGACAGCAATGATGAAGATGGCCTCAAGACGCAGGTGTAAAACCCAGAAGATAATCGCGGTAACAACGATGATCGCGGTAAAGAGGATGAATTGATAGCCCAGCCAGCTGACCGCGAACATGAAACCGCTCAGCCACGGATTCTGGTTCTCCTGAAATTCACGGGTGATGGTGACATCAATGGCTATGACCGGATGAATATGAACAAACCACGCCAGCACGGCAAAGAGGACAAGTACGATGGCATCTATACCAATCAGTATATAGGCTCGCTTTGAGGCACGATACCACGGTAGCCGCGTGCGCTCTACTTCTTGCTCGGCTTTCCCAACAACTTCCTGGACATTCTCTTCAACTTTTTCGTTCAACGGCGCGTCCTTGCCATCTTGCACGTCATCCGAGTTATTTGGCCTGATCAGATTATCTGAATTATTGGGTGTGGTATCTTGCTCATGCTGCTTGTCTACTTTTTTTTGTTGCATGGTCTACTTCCTTACCTCTTTATCGTGTGGCCTCGGCATAAATACGTATCTCTTTGATAGTAATATTACGTTTACCAGATGCGTTCTGTTTCGGATGTGCGGGAAGAGGGAGCGCTGTAGGGGTCCGCTTTAGCGCACCCGCTGGCACGAGCGATAGCGATGTGCCAGTCCAGCAATGTCTTATCAGTTTCATTCGTGAATGTCCATTAACACACCACCCGGCTACGCCATATTGACGGAATGTCAATTTCTCGTTACATTCATAGTGTGAAGAGAGAGAGCAAAGAAGGAGCAAGCATGGTAGATACAGGAAATACAGAAAACACGGAAGTACGCCGGGCGCGACCGGACGACCGCGATGCAGTGCTGGCGTTTTGCGCCAACACATGGGAATGGGGTGATTATATCGAATATGTCTGGGATGAATGGCTGTACGACCCACAGGGAGCATTATTTGTTGCTACCATTGATGGTCAGCCGGTTGGGCTGGCACATATGCATATGGTGAGCGCAACCGAGGCGTGGCTGGAGGGTATGCGCGTTGACCCCAATTTTCGCCATCGCGGACTCTCGAAAGCCCTGAGCGAGGCAATGATGATAGAGGCGATGAGCCGGGGAGCGACAACGGCACGGCTTGCCACTGAATCAACAAATATAGCCTCGATTACGCTGGCTGAGCATGGGCATATGCGACGAATCGGCTCCTTCGCTCTGCACAACGCGGAGCCGGTGACCACGCCGTCGAAACGACAGTACGGCATGGACGCTCCGCAGGTAGCGACCGAGGCAGACCTTGACGATATTATTGATTTCCTCAACGCCTCAAGCAACTTCCCCCTGACCGGCGGCATGTACTATCACTCGTTTATTGGTTACGCTATTACCGGCGCACTACTGGCGGAAAAGATCGCCGCGCAACAGGTTTATATCCTGCGACGCTGGCAGCGCCTGGATGGGCTGGCTATTGCTGAGCCGCGTCATGGACGGCAAGGTGCGCAACTCTCGATTGGCTATATTGATGGCACAACCGAGTCTATCAGTATGATTGCCTACACACTGCGCACCAGAGTAGTGGAGATGGGCCTGGAAAGTGTCAATGCGTATGTTCCCGACCTGATAATGATACGCGATGCCTTTATCGGTGCCGAGTACACATGGAGCGGCAACGTGTTTTATACGTATG
>DATGJV010000662.1:0-5690 GCA_035295005.1 Ktedonobacteraceae bacterium
ATGAAGAACAGTGCCGCTATCATGTTTGTTGTGCAGGCCAGTGCAACGAAAGCACCTCCCGCTATCATTCCCGCGCAGACCAGTACACCTTCCAGTGACAGGTATCGTGTGAATAAGCCTGTGCATATCGCCCCTAGCACAATACCCACACCAAAGATGGCGTCCACAACGCCAATAGCGCTGGCCGGTGCGTGAAGGTTCTGCAAGAAGAAAAAAACGTATAGTTCGTTAAAGGCCCCCACACCAAGCATACCAATCAACATTGTAGTAATCAGCGCCCGCATCACTCGATGCCCAAAGGAAAAGCCCAGCCCGTCTTTGAATTCTTTCCCTGGACTCCCTGCTTGTTTTAATTGCTTATTTCGCGTGTTGGCAGGAGTGCGAATAAGCATCATTGTACACCACGAAAGCAGAAAAGATAGCGCGTTGATGAGCAATGCCCATTGCAGGCCAAAGGCGAGAAGGAGTGGGGGTGCCAGTAGCGGCCCAACAATCATCGTGAGGCTCTGCGTAATTTGCTCCAAACTCGAAGCCTGTACTCGCTGAGGTTCCTCAACGAGATCGCCTGTGAGCGCCACCCGCGCTGGTGTAAAGAATTGCGTACAGGTGGAGGCAAGGAAAACGACAACGCAAGTAATACCGAGTTTCGTTCCTGGCGCAATCGCACCTGCAGGCAGGAAAGGAAGATGTGGAACTCCGCTCATGGGCAACAGGAACAAAATAAGTAGCCCTCGCATGATATCCATCGCCAACATTGTTCGTCTTTTGTCCCAACGATCAACGAACACACCTGCGAGAGGGCCAACGATCACATATGGCAATGTAGCGGCCATCATGATACCGCTCACTGCCAGAGGTGCCCAGGGCTGGCGTGGCGCGAGAATCACAGCAACCCAGAGGATGAGCGTGAGATTGAAGATGGTATCGCCCAACACCGAAATAGTATGTCCCAGCCAGAGCAACACAAAATTACGGTTCATTAACAGCGAATACTTAGCGGACAACTTCGATGATGCTGATGTTGGTACCATGAACACTATGCTCCCAGGTATGTTCTTGTTAAGAACACTGCGTTCTGCGACACATATGTTGTACACGACACAGAACGCAGCATCCTCAATAGAAAAGGAAATGAACGATTTAGCTTACTGCAACTGCCGAAGGAATGAGCCCCAGTTGCATTACCATACCCAGCACGTCCACGTTATACCAGTGTTCCACAACCTTGCCATTGGCGATACGGCCAATGTGAATCTCCGTCCAGGTGGCGTACTTTCCGGAAGGTTCGCTAGGCAAGCTCAGGTCCGCCATCCCATTTTGTTTCTGACCAAGGAAACCCAGGTGCGTACCGCCCACCGTGACGCGCACCACAACCTTATCTTCCGTCGCGATAACATCCTCAATCGTCACGTGCATATCGGGGAAAGCGGTATGCATCATGGCAACGAACTGTTTGGCTCCTTCTGGTCCCGGAGGAGCGCCCGGCAGAGGATTGTGGTCAATAAAATCGGGCGAGAGGATCTCGTCCAGCAAATCGAGGTTCCCTTCATTTGAAACCTCCTGAAAAAAACAGAAGGCAAGCGCTTCGTTCTCTTCAATTGACATAATATTTTTGTTCCTTTCTTTTTATGCGTTAAGGCAAGCGTTTCTCCCTTTTCCAGCAGGGAAGTACTCAACCTTGCCTGGGCATACGTATGAGGCTCCATAGGAGCGGCTTGTGTTGGGCGTATTTGGTGTAGGTATAGAGATTGGAGGGCCCAACCTACCTGCGTTCCAAATTCACCTGGATACCATAGCGAGGGCGAATGTTGAGTGTCGCTTCATACTCAACCGGATGCCCCGGCACCGTGCGCAGGAAGTATCGCTGCCCGATGGTGGCAAGAACCTGCTTTGCCTCCATCTGGGCAAAAACATTGCCGATGCACTGGCGTGGTCCGCCCGAAAATGGGAAGTAGGAGTACGGCTGACGGGTCGCTGCTCTATCAGTTGAGAAGCGTTCAGGATCGAAGACCTCCGGGTTTTCCCAGTAGGTAGGATTATGATGCGTGGCGTATGGACTCATAAAGATGACGCTGTTCGCTGGGATGGGGTAGCCGCGAATCTCGTCATCGGCGCTTGCTTTGCGTCCGAATAGCCAGACCGGCGGATAGAGGCGCATAGATTCCTCAAGAATCATTTGTGTATAGGTCAGTTTGTTCACATGCTCAAATGTGGGTGCCTCGCCACCGATTACCGTGTCGAGTTCCTCGTGAAAGCGCCGTTCTACCTCCGGATGCTGGGAAATCAGGTAGAGCGTCCAGGTCAGCGCTGTCGCAGTGGTTTCGTGTCCGGCGTTCAACATCGTCACAGCTTCGTCATGGACTTGCTGCTCGCTCATCCCCTGTCCGGTCTCCTCGTCCCGCGCCATCAGCAGCATTGAAAGCAGGTCGCCTTTGTCTTCATTGCTCTGGCGATGTTCTTGAATGATGCCATCTACGATATCGCTGAGATGGCGAATACCGGCCTTCAATTGCAGATTGCGCGGTGTAGGAATGTTGATCGGTGGGAATGGTGAGTAGAAGTACTTTGCCCATAGCCGATTGAGCCGAATAAATGTTTGCTCAAAATCGTTCGCCCCTTCGGTGAGATCAATACCAAAGAGCGTTTTCCCCACGTTACATAATGTGAGGTGATACATCTGTTCCGCCAGGTCAAATGCCTGACCGCGCTCCTCGTATGTTCGCCAGCGTTCGAGCATGGCGAGCGTTCCCTCGAGCATCTTTTCGCTCAAAGCAGCGATGCGTTTGCGGTGGAAAGCGGGCTGTATCAGGCGGCGCTGCTGCAGCCACGACTGCCCGTCGTTGGTGATAATGCCGTTACCAAAAAGCGGTCGCAGCATGTGGTAGATAAAGAAATCCTTGTTATTGTAGTTCTTGTGGTTGAGTTGATGAACGTAGCGAATATCGTCCGGGTGATAGAGAACGTACACATTCCAGAAGGCGAAACGCATGCGCACGATATCTCCATACTGGCGGTTCATTTCCAGTAAAAATTTCGGTGCGTCCTTCTGCATGTCGGATGCTACTCCAAGCGGGAAGTGGCCTCGTGGACCCGGAGGAGTCTTGGAACGTGGCAAGGCGGTTGCGGGGGTGGTGACAGCATGTTCTACCATGTATTTTTTTCTCCTTCGCTGGGATTGATTGAGCTGCATCGTCATTGAGACGCCTGTGAGGCGCTTTTTTCGGCATGAGTTCTCAGATATCAAGTTCTTCAACATGCAGGGCGACATAGGATGGCAGGAGCTGGATAGGAGACAGGTTATGTTCAAGTACTATGAGGTTGCCATCACGTTCCACTTCGCGAAAGCCCGCGAATTTATAGGTGATATACATCATGCGATTGCGTTCATTGGCGATGAAATGTGCCCGCTGACGTACTCCGGCCTTTTGCGCCATACGCAGAATAACATTCATGAGAATGGTGCCAACACCCCTGGACATGACCCGGCACGACATCAGCAGGAGCGCAATAGTCCAGGTTGATTCCTCGCGCTCCACCAGCGCCAGCCCGATCTTGCCGTAGCTGCCAAATCGGTCCTTCAGCCCCGCTATCAGCAACAGGTGATCGGGAGACCGGCGAAATGCATCCAGTTCTTCGTAAGAGTAGGTGCGACCAGACGTATTCAACTGGTGAGTGCGTATCGTCAATTCTTCGGCTCTCTGTAAATCTGCCTCGCGTGCCGGCGCGATGGTAAATACCATCCGCAAACTGGCGAGAAATGCTTCGCTAGCTCCGACAAACTCTTTCTCTGCCTGCGTACGTGCCATGTCACTCAGATACATATTCCTACGTTGTGCCGAGTCCTGCGTCACGAAGCGCGGCATCATATCCGGCATATGCAGTAATGTGTCAAGATCGCCGCTATCTATACAGCGTACCTCTGGCAAAGCGCCTGCCACTTCCTCGCGTTCAAATGGTTGATCGTCAACAAAGACCAGTGCATCCAGGCCGATATTGAGTGCCTCTGCGAGGTGTTTGATTGACGAGGACTTGGCATTCCAGTTGATCTGCGGATACAGGAAGTATTCCCACAATCCTAGTTGCTCAAGTCTCCGCATTGCAGCGTCGTGGTCGTTTTTGCTGGCAATAGAGTTGAGGATTCCCCGGCTATCCAGCGTTTTAATAATCTCGACCACGCCCGGTCGCAGCGTCACCTGCTCATCTTCCAGCAGGACGTTATCCCAGAGTGTATGATCCAGATCCCACACGACGCACTTGACTGGTTGTCGCTTCGTCCCCGGCGATATATCTTGTTGAATTATCTCTTCGTTCAGCATGAATGTAGCTCCTTTTTGTTCAGACTTTTTTGAGTTTCTCTTGCTCATACTGCTGGTAGCCATAGTGGGCAATGGTAATTTGCTGGATCTGTGAACTGCCCTCGATAATCTCCATGACCTTCGCGTCTCGCAAATATCGCTGGACCGGGGACTTGCTGCTGCACCCGTGCGCCCCGTGAATCTGGACGGCATCGCTGGCCGCTTTCATAGCAATCGTCGAGGCGAAGTATTTCGCGATGAAGGTCTCCATTGGGGAGGTATGATCGCTTCTGACTTTAAGCGCCCCTGCCTGCTGGCAGAGCAGCCGTGCTGCCCTCACGTTAGTCATCATATCCGTAATCATATGCTGGATAAGCTGGTGTTCTTTGAGCAATACACCATATTGTTCACGGACGTTGCTATAGGCAAGGACGGCGTCGAGGCAGGCTTGCGCTATGCCAACCGAGCCACACGCCACGCTGTACCTGCCAATATCCAGAGCTGATGTCGCGATGGGAGCGAGCCCGAATCCAATGCCACCCACGAGTTGATTCTTTGCAACAACGCATCCCTCCAGGCGTAGTTCGGCCAGCATGGAGGCTCTCGTACCCAACATGCCAGTAACAGGTTGCATAGTAAGCCCAGGAGCATCCCGTTCGACGAGAAACGCGCTCATCTTCCCATCAAGCTGCGCAAAGAGCAGGAATACATCGGCAATCTGCCCGTAGGTGATCCATGTTTTACGCCCGTGAAGGACGTAGTGATCATGCCTGGCTACCGCAGTGGTTGCCACGCTTTTCGCGTCGCTGCCCACTCCCGGCTCGCTGAGCGCGAAGGCCGCTATGGACGTACCGCGTGCGAAGCGCGGCAACCACTGCGCTTTTTGCTGTTTACTGCCCCATTTCAAGATCGTGTAGGCGACCATGCTGTGAACCGTCAACAGACTTCTCACGGAAGAACAGCCATAACCAATTTCTTCATGGAGCCTGCCAAGTGAAACCATGTCCATCCCTCTTCCTCCCCACTCCAACGGCAAAATTGCTCCCAGGTACCCTTTCTCGGCGATTTTTTGTATCAGTTCGCGGGGCGTGCGCTCCTCCCTGTCATACTGGTCCGCGTAAGGAAGAATCTCCCGGCGCACAAAAGCGCGAATATCTGCCCATTCTTGCTCAATGGTCAATGAACTATCCATGTTGTTGCTCGCTTTACGTATCCCTGTCTGCTACAGGCTTGATTGCGCTGTCAACTTGCATTCCACGAGTCGCGCAATGGCGTTGATGCTGCGGAAGTTCGCGATGTCCAGGTCTTCGCATTCGACGGTGATGCCGTATTCGTTCTCGACGAAAAGCACCAGCTGCATGGCGAACAGGGAGTTGATAAATCCCAGCGCGAAGA
>DATGJV010000663.1:0-4226 GCA_035295005.1 Ktedonobacteraceae bacterium
GTATAATTGGACGTTACCACCACCAACGAAGACAACCGGAGTCATTTGACCATTCACATTGACATTTGCGACTGTTGATGAACTCGTCACACCTTGATTCTGGACACATTTTCCCGACGTCTGACCCAGATTTGTTGCCCACGTATCGCTTCCAGTGGAGGGGTTCGTTGCATGTTCCAGACCATTCCCTGACCCCCAGTAAATCAATCCATTCGCCTCCACAACTTGCGAACTCACTGATCCACCCGCCTTAACACTCCAAAGCAACTTCAAATTGGGAGCAGTCTTCCGATTAATTACCGATTCGGAACCATTATAATCGGTACGTGCATTACTCCCCATAAATGTTGACCAGTTACTGGATTGAGCAAAAACGGACGCCATATTCATAGCCAATGTTAACATGATGAGAATGGGAATAGCGATGATATGCCCATAACTGCCTGGAGAAGTGAATTGTATGCCTTTTCTGGCTGTGTAAAAACGTCTTTGCATCGTTCTCGACCCCCCTTTTGTCTGTGTTTACGATGTGACAACAATGGTGAAATAACAAGGTAGACTATACCCGAACAGTCTACTGGTTTGCTCATGTATGTGATGGCATTATACTTATGTTTTGATGAAGTATGCAAGCAAATTTGGAGTATACATGAAAATCACAGCTTCCACCAGTTTCTGTGCCACGTTCTGGCTGCCGCCAGAGCATGCCGCGTCTCTTGCGTAAAAATCGCCTGGCACCGTTCCAGTTCTGATGATCCTGCGTAGAGATCAACAATGCCCAGGTCGGTACCGAGCAAAGGTTCGATTACTGCTGCTGTGCAATAGGGGACGTAGGCCGCACTATAACCGCCTTCTTGCAACAACACCAGCTTTCCTCCACAAATATCTTCTGCGAGCGTATGCATCAATGTGGAAATTTGGCGAAAACCGTCCATTGACATCATGTTTTGCGCGAGAGGGTCCAACCAACTTGCGTCCTGTCCAGCTGAGATGAGTATCAATTGGGGTTTGTATTGCAAGCCAACGGGTACTACCACTTGCTCAAAGGCCGCTCGATATCCCCTGTCACCAGTACCGGCAGGTAGCGGAATATTGACGGTATAACCAGCACCGGCGCCATTGCCAACCTGCTCTAGCTCCCCCGATAATCTGGGATACCAGTTCTGTTGGTGCAAAGACACAAACAATACCGATGAGTCGTTGTAAAATGCGTCTTGTGTGCCATTGCCGTGATGCACATCCCAGTCAACAATCATGATACGTTCCAGGCCGAATTCTCTTCGTGCATAGTGGGCAGCGACTACAGCGTTATTAAAGAAGCAGAAGCCCATCGCCCGATTGCTCATGGCGTGGTGACCGGGAGGGCGCAACAAAGCATAGGCGTTGTGTACTATTCCACGCATAACAGCATCTACCGCATTTATTGCCCCCCCTGCCGCATGCAATGCCGCTTCAAATGAACCCTGGCTGAGCGGCGTATCAAACTCGACCTCTCCCCAGTCTCCCTTTTGAGGGCCTCCGTCAATCAGAGCGTGTACACCTTCAATATATTCACGGGTATGATAGACGGCCAATTCATCTTTCCTGGCGGCACGCGCCCCAATTGCTTGCATTTGCGCCGTCAAACCGGCACCATCCAAAAATTCCTTGATGCGTCGTGTGATATAGAGTGCAGAGGGATGTGGTTCAGGCGAAAGCGTAAATGAACCATCGCGCATCGTTACCGTGGCCTCAATACCCGCGTCATGACCGAGATAACGCTCATCAAAAACGAAACCAGTGCCATAGTTTGCCATGTGACATATCCTTTCGGACGACTTTTTTCCGTGTCTATCATACAATACACCCCAACATCCCTTCAATCCATTGCGTCACAGGTTACAACATGATACTATATGCGTGCATGGATCAACATAATAATCATACCAAAAATATAATAGATGACATTGATCAGCGCATCATCGAGGCGCTACAACAAGATGGGCGCAGACCTTTCACAAAAATAGCTGCGGATCTGGGAATATCCGAGGCAAGTGTACGTCAACGTGTCGCGAATTTGATCAATACCCAGGTCATGCAAATCGTTGCAGTGACCAATCCAATTAAACTTGGTTTCACGCTGGCAAGCATGATCGGCATTCGTGTCTCCGGTGAGCATCTTTTGGAAGCTGCACGGGCAATCGCCGAATTCGATGAGGTAATCTATCTCATTCTCTGTACTGGCAGTTTCGATATGCTCGCCGAGGTCGTGTGCCGCGATAACGATCATTTGCTACACTTTCTTACTGAGAAACTCTACAAGGTGCCAGGAGTTCAACAGGCTGAGACTTTTATGTATTTGCGTGTTTGCAAAGATACTGGAACAGCTGTGAGATTATTTCCGCCGTTTTCTCGGATGGTAAACCTGGGGGAGTAGCTGACTTCAACACGGATGCGAACAATCTCGTCCGTGTTGCGCTGCAAAAAGCCTCGCCTCTGGAGCTTCACCACCTCGTCTCGATGGACTAACAAATACGGCTCTTCTTTGTAGTGAATGATGGTGCCGTTTTTCTTGTAGAAATGGATGGTCCTGGGGTTGACTCCCAGCAGTTTACCGGCTTCTTTAGCGCTGAACCATTCCTGCCCTTCTCCTATAGCCGAAATGTCCGCAGTCAACCCCATACGTGTCAGTCAGTGGACGCACCACCACATGTACGCCTAAGACTTCGAGGGCATTGCGCTTTTCCTGGAAGGTGGTGTGTTCATAGCGTCCGCGTATCACGTTCAGAAATGCCAGAAAGTCCATGATCCGCTGCTGGTAGGCGTTGACAGCCGTTTCAGTAGCGTTCGAGCCGATCTCCTCCTGAAAGCGCATCAGCTGCTCTTCTTGCCTGGTAATATCCGCTGAGATAAGATTATGCATATAGCTGCCGGTGGCGTACTTCTCCCGCTCATGCTTGCCGGGGGCGATATTCGCCTCGATTTGCCGTATCTGCTCCTGCCCGGTCGTATCCTCCAACAGGGCGTTAATAGCGGCTTCCATTTCTTGTTTCAGTGCTGCTTGCAGGACGTCGATGCGTTTGAACAGGACGCAACACTCTTGCCAGACGATCTCATCAAGGGGGCTGGTGCGTATATTGGTCAGGGACGGGCACATATCATATTTATTCTGCATATTGGTACAACGGTAAAACGGATAGTCTTTAGACGTGCCGTCCTGCGTCGTTCGGCCTTTTTTCTGGGTCCGCGGCTTCATGGAACAGCCACAGGTGGCGCAGAAGATATGCTCCCTGAGTAAGTAATCCTCTTGATTGAGCGGCAGATGGCTTTTATCCGCTTTATTCGTCTTCAGCTTCTCCTGAACTCGGGCATAGATATTGGGGGTAATAATCGCCGGTATGCCGCCGGGGATTTCTTTCCGGTTCGGATGCACTTCGGTTCTGCGCCTACCGTCTGGTCCGATTTTCTGTTTTGCCTTACATACCACCAGCACGCCGATATTTTCCAGGTCCAGCAGGAGTTCCCTGATCGTCGTGTAGCGCCAGAGGCAGTATTCCAGTATTATTTCTTCATCTGACAGCGGCTGACCCTGAAACTTTTTGGCGTAGGTCGGTGTGAGTACACGATCTTCAGCTAGCTTATGCATGATCGCCCGCAGGCTCATATCTAGCTCCACGAACATATGAAATATAGACACCCTTACGGCGGCTTGCTCCGGATTAATAACATAGCTGGTCTTGTCTTTATCTTCCCAATTCCAGCCATATGGTGCTCGTCCCGTCCCCACGGGCAACCCAAGTTCAACCCGTGTCTGCCAGCGCCGATTGGCGTACTCGACAATCTTGTGCCGTTCAGACTCGGCGCTCCACGCCAGGATGGATCGGATAAGCTTGCCCGTCAGGGTATTGTCGATGTGTTCGCTGACACTGACGATTTCCGCACCAGCGCTCTCGATCTCCTCGAAAATCATCTTCGTGTAGTTTAGAATAAAAACGACGGATGAATATCGTCTATAACGGCCTCTGGATCTGTCTCGGGTAACATCCTACGAGATGGCGCACTGAACAGATTACATCTCAATGTATTGGCAGTGCTTTGGGAAGCGGTACGAACGAAACATCTACGACAAAGTTCTTTCCAAACAATCTGGCGGCGGAAACGTGCAGAGACGATGGTACTTTGAGTGTGACAGATTGACATCCCCAGATAACAACAACTTTGGTGCTGATACCCAAAAGGTTTTCTTT
>DATGJV010000664.1:0-4320 GCA_035295005.1 Ktedonobacteraceae bacterium
GAGTTTACAGCGCATCATCAACGTTCCGAACCGCAAGATAGGCCCCAAAACGTTTGGCGATTTGCGGCAATGGGCCATCCAGCAACAGATACCGCTTTTCGATGCCATCCTGCGTATCAATGCACATCCCACGCTGGGCAAAGCCGCCAAAACCGCGCTGCACGGTTTCGGCACGCTAATCACCGACATGACGCAGGCCATAGAGGAGTTACACCTGCCCGAATTGATTGACCGCATCGCGGAACGCAGCGGTATCGGCCCTGAATTGCGCGAACACCCCGAAGGCGAACTTGACCGTTGGGCCAACGTGTTGGAATTGCGTCGCGTGGCCGATGACTATTCCGAGATTGATACACACACCGCGCTTGAGCTGTTCCTGGAGAATGTCGCGCTCGTCGGCGGGGCCGATACCACGCAAACCAGCGAGGACGGTACGCTTGTGCGAGAAGAGAATACTGACGCGGTGACGCTGATTACGCTGCACGCGGCGAAAGGACTGGAGTTTCCCGTTGTCTTTATCGTCGGGCTAGACGAAGGCTCATTGCCACACTCGCGCTCGGTGGACAAACCGGAGCAGTTGGAGGAGGAGCGTCGCCTTGCTTATGTGGGGTTCACCCGCGCCATGCATCGTCTCTACCTGATTCGGGCCGGTCGTCGCTCGTACTTTGGCGAGACGCAACCAACAATCGCCTCTCGTTTCCTCGACGACATTCCTAAGAAGCTCATGGTGAACTCTGATACCAGCGTGAAGCGAACTACGACCACCGACGAGAGCCGTCGTCGTCCGCACTGGGATGATGACGACTTCAATCAGGATACGTATTCTGAACAGAGCGGGCGTGTCTTCGGCAGTGGCAACACGCCAAAATCCCGCAACACCGCGCCGACATGGACACCGCGCACCGGTTCTTACTCTTCTCCGACCGTGCCACCATCATCGTCCTCGATAAAAAAGAGCGATAGTAAGCCCACACAACCAACGCCGCCACCTCCTCCAGCGAAACCAAAAGTGCAGCGATTTAAGCCAGGAGATAGAGTCTTGCACGACAAATTTGGCGAAGGGATCATCCTCAAAAGCATCATGGAGCAAGGCACCGAATTCGTCGAGGTGCAATTCCAGGGTACCATCGGCAAGAAACATTTGAGCATGGATTTCGCGAAACTGGAAAAATTATAGGATACCGACAAACAGCGTAGGAGCCAGGTATAAGAGCCAGGGTACCCCCTTGTGGGTACCCTGGCTCTCCATGATAATTTATAAACCCGCGCATTTTTCACTACTTGCTGGTATCTCATTGTGTGCCATAAAGTACCATCCGCCCCGAAACATAGCAGAGGTCACGTTGATTTGTTCAACAAGATTATTCTAAAAGACCAATTCTGGGGAGGCATTATTTCATGTTTCGTATCTGTTCAACTCATCTTTCAGTCAAGCACTTTTTGGGCGTACTCTTGCTCTGTATTGCAAGCGCATTACTGTTCTCTGGTTGTGCGTTGCCGTGGCAACATAGCAAAACCGCGGAGGCATCTCTCGGCCCAAAACCAACGACACAACAGTTGCTCACCACGCTTCAGAAAAACTTTCGCACCGTCAGCACATTTCATGTTGTGATGCAGGTAGACAACGCGGGAACACCACCTTCTGGCAGCATTCAAATTCGCAACGCTAATGGTGATGTGATTATGCCGGATAAAGTATCGGCCCAGGCCAATATCGTGCTTTCCGGTCAGGTAGTCGGCGTGAAACTCATTAGCGTTGGGGCCAATCAGTATGTCACAGACCCGATCACTGGACAGTGGCGCGTCATCAAGGGTGTGCTTGACCCGCGCACGCTCACCAACCCCAACACTGGCCTGGTTTCCCTGGTGGGCAAAGTACAGAATATGAGCCAGCCGGGCGATGATAGCGTCAATGGCACGCCGTGCTGGCGCATCAGTGGACAACTTGATGCTAAATACCTGGCGTTTCTCACAGGAGGAGGCGTGCCTGCCGGTACAATGCTGCAAACCAGCGCCTGTATCGGCAAAGCAGATGGCTTGCCCTACGAAGTGAAAGTCGTTGGCATGGCAGCCGTGGGTGATACCAATAACACGAGCTATTCGTTTGAACTCTCGAATTATAATGAAAATATCAGTATCACCGCACCTCAAATTTAACCATTGTATGTACTGGTGTATCGCGCCCGTCTACTTATTCGCACAATAGACACAACCAGGACGGAGGCGGACGCGATACATCGGTCCCTACAGTTATCCGTTGTTTCATTGACCACCGGGGGTACGATGTACACGTTTGAAGACGATCAAGAGACAAGTTCCACTCTGCGCCAGCGCGACATATTGAACGCGCAACAAATGCAACAGGCACAGAGTACGCAGGACTTACTGGATAACCAGGCTACACAGACTGCCATGCAGGATGCGAGTGCCAGAGCGAATAGCTCCATACACAACCATAACACGCTTGTTCAGCAATTCTCGCCACAACAGATAACCAGTTCTTTTAAGCAGCTCACCACGCCTACAAAGGCTGCCGCGGGCAGTAAAGGTGTTGCCATTGCTGCACTTTCCATCGCCTGTATCAGTGTCTTCTTTACAGCGATGGACCAGACAGTAGTGGTCACGGCGCTCCCACCGATTATCAACGACCTGAACATTGGCGTGGTGCATCTTGACCATGCCGCGTGGATTATCAGCGCCTACCTGCTCGGTTTCGTTATCGCCATGCCGCTAATGGGGCGCGTCTCCGATATCTTCGGGCGACGGCGCATTTTCTTGCTCTGCCTGAGTATTTTCGGCATTGGCTCGCTCCTTTGCGGCATCGCTCCAGTGCTTGGGCAGTTGTGGGATATCAGCTTCCTGGGCAATATCGGCATTGATACATCTTCGCCGGGCCTTATCTGGCTGATCGCGGCCCGTTTCATTCAAGCCATTGGCGGCGGTGCCGTTGTTCCCGTAGCAATGGCGATTGCCGGGGATTTCTACGGGCAGGAGCGGCGCGGCCTCGCACTGGGCATCATTGGCGCAGTGACGGAGGCGGGTGGTGTGATTGGCCCGCTCTATGGCGCACTTATCGTCCAGAGTTTCGGCTGGCAATATATCTTTTTCTTCAACATCCCTATCGTTATCGTGCTGCTCGCCCTGGCATGGGTACTCATACCGCGAGGCACGCGGCAACACGAGGGGATTGACTGGATTGGTGCGTTACTACTTGGTGTGGCCCTTACCTGCCTCAGCCTGGGATTGGCGCAACAGGGTACTGACCTGGGGCCAATCACGACAACCGGGGCAACACCGCAGAATAACCCGATTGCGCTGGCACTGGCAGCCATCTTCCTTATCGCCTTTATCCTCTTCGAGCGCAAAGTGCGCTGGCCCGTCGTTGATCTGGCGCTTTTCAAACGGTTTGCTTTCACATCCACGGCGCTGGTCAGTCTCTTTGTGGGCGCGGCACTGATTATCGCAATGGCGGATATTCCCATCTTTGTTGATACCGTCCTCCAGCGTCCAGTGCTAGATAGCGGCCTCGCGCTGCTACGCCTGACCGCTATGATTCCTGTCGGCGCATTGCTCGGTGGCTGGCTGTGTAGTCACGTCACCTGTCGCGTAACAGGCGTCATAGGACTGCTCTTCACAGCGGTTGGCTTCTACTTGATGAGTCGCTGGCCCATTGATGTGGGCTGGACACAGATTACCATCAGCACCATGACAGCAGGACTCGGCTTCGGTCTTGTCATTGCCCCTATCGGCACAACGGCGTTGAACGCAGTCAGGGCGACACAGGCGGGCATGAGTTCGGCGATAGTCACTTCCTTGCGTATGGTAGGCATGATGCTGGGACTGGCGGCCCTCACTTCGTGGGCGCTGGCCTACTTCAAGCAACTGGCAGGACAATACCAATCCCTCCCACTCAGCGCGACGGCAGCCCAATTCGCTCAATGGTCAAAAGGCTACGCAGCGCATCTAATCCAATCCGCCCATACCGTCTATAGCATGGTCTTCTTCATCTCGATGGTACTGTGCCTGATTGCTATTGTCCCCGCCATCTTCCTGTGGGGCATCAAACCAGCGGTCGCGGAACAGGAAGTGCCGGACACAACTTCTGAACCGGAAATTCACGACGCTATCACAGTGCCGATTATTGCTCCAGCTACACTTGATGCTGTAGATACAATGCAAGCGCCAGCCGATACGACAATCCCAGGTGAACCACCCGTCCCACCAGTTCCGGTAAACACCAGCAATGGCAACAATGGGCGCAATCCTAAAAAACGACGACGCCTGATAATCGCTATCGCCTGTCTCCTGCTCGTTCTCTTA
>DATGJV010000665.1:0-2523 GCA_035295005.1 Ktedonobacteraceae bacterium
GTTTTGCACTACTAAGTAACATGCGTAACGTGAGAGATGAACATCTTCTATCCGGCGTTTAGCCCCTTTGCCTGCATTGATCATCTTATCCACATGGATAAAATGATCGGCAATGGCCTGTTTGCTGTTCTAACAGGCAGCCTCAGCTTTTTCGATGACATTTCGAAACTTTTGCCACAGAGCATAGTCCAATATCTTTGCCAGGTCACGGGCACTCCAGTATTCACCTCCGTTTTCTGCTTCTTTCCGAATCGTTTCAAATGGGGTTAGGTGACGATTTTCTGACATACATGCATCTCCTTAAAGTATCCGTCTTTTTAATCGGGGCATGGCACAATTAACCATACCCTACTATCTTAATACCATTCGTAACTGAAAAAGCGGAAACCTACCCACGCCCAATTTCTTCCCCTAGCCCTAATGTCACTTCCTTATCTTGTTCTTCAAGAACAGTCCGTGGGTCGAGTAGGAGAGTATCGTGCTGGATGCGAGCAATAATGGGGGTACTGCGTAGACGCAAGCGTCGCGCAAGTTCTGAAAGCGGGAGAGGTGTGCTAGCTGCATCGAAGGCCAGCAAACTTGTGGGAAGCGTCTCGCCAGGGAGGGAACCGCCGCCGATGGTGGATTCGCCGCGTTGCACATGGGCAGCAATGCCTTGTGCTTGCAGCTTTGTTACCCAGCGAGTGGCGCGACTGGCGAGTTTTTCTGGACGCTGCGCAATCATACGCCAGATAGGAATAGTACTTTCAGCCTCGTCACGTTGATAATGGCGTAATGTGGCTTCCAGCGCGGCCAGCGTCATTTTGTCAATGCGTACCGCTCGCATCAGGGGATGTTTCGCGATACGGGCAATCACCGCCGCTTTGCCCACGAGGATACCAGCCTGTGGGCCACCTAACAGCTTATCGCCGGAGAAGCAGACGACATCGGCTCCCGCCGCGACGCTTTCCTGCGGCCTCGGCTCGTGACTCAGCCCGTACTGTTCGCTGGCAAGCAAACAACCACTGCCGAGATCATCCATTACCAGCAGCTCATGTTGTTGAGCCACGGCTGTTAGCGCGTGTACTGGCGTTGACTCAGTGAAACCACTGATGAGAAAGTTGCTGGGGTGAACCGAGAGCAGGAGGGCCGTGCGCTCGTTCAGCGCGGCCTCGTAATCGCTGATGCGTGTGCGATTGGTGGTGCCAACCTCGACCAGCGAGCAACCGCTCTGGCGCATCACATCGGGAACGCGGAAGCCGCCGCCAATCTCGACCAGTTGCCCACGCGAAATAACCACCTCGCGTCCCATTGCCAGCGCACTGAGCGCCAGCAGCACCGCCGCCGCGTTGTTATTTGTCACAAGCGCCGCTTCGGCACCCGTCAATTCACGCAAGAGAGCCGCAACATGCGTGTGGCGCGAACCCCGTTCACCCGCCTCTAGCTCGTATTCCAGATTAGAGTAACCCCCTGCCACCTGTTGTACCGCCGCCAGAGCCCGCTGGCTCAATGGCGCACGCCCCAGGTTTGTATTAATAATAACACCGGTCGCATTAATAACGGGCAGCAAATGGGGGCGTTGTTCCAATATCAGTATCTGCTCCGCGTGTATCAGCAGTTCTTCAGCCAGAGGACAGACAGCGCCTGCGCGAATATCCAACCGCGCCTGAGCCAGACTGGCACGTAGCGCATGCAGTGTCAGAGTACGTGAAAACAGGCTAATCAGCCGTAGCCCCGTCGCCGTTTGCAGCAGTTCATCTATTGAAGGGAGAAGCTGAAGCTGATTATTGTCAACGCTCATACGCTCACGCTTTCCTGCCTTCTTTAGTGAAGCGCGTAAAACATTGTTATCGCCAGGCTGTTGGCAACTTTGCTCATGATTGTACGCAGGTCTGGTTCATTCAGTTTGCAGATGGCGTACTGATCGGCCAGCAGGGAGCGCAGAACCGGGTACATGAGTTCGGTTTTTACCAGGCTGTCAGTGTCAAGCAGGGGATAGTCTCGCTTCAGGAGCAGGTGATGGTAGGGACGGAGTTTGCCGCGATAGGATGTCAGTGCGACCACATTCACCGCACCTGCATGACGACAAAACGGCTCGCCGGATACGACGAGCGCGGGATGCCAATCGAGGATACGCTTCTCCTCTATACCAGCAGGGAGGGATGGGTAGCCAAAATTGACCCAGTACACCATACCAAATTGCACTGCCGTCTGATAGGTCAGTGCTTCTGCTGTGAGGTCTGGTGGATGAGGCATCGCTCTACTATCTTATCATCTACTACGGACGGGCATATGCCATCTCTATGGCATACGCTGGAACTTCATTCGAATCAGGCTGCGCATGGAAACAGGCGCTGGTAAGTGACCAGGAGCGTGCAACCATGTCTAGACGCTCTTCACGTTCATCCTGACTTTCTTCCTGGAGAGCTATCGTTATGAGTTCCATGTCGTGCTGGTACTGTTCCGCAAGTAAGGAAGAACGGCTAAAGTCACAATTCGTCGCCATACAGAATACCTCTTTGTTCCAAAGTCTAATCGCAAACA
>DATGJV010000666.1:0-9336 GCA_035295005.1 Ktedonobacteraceae bacterium
CAGCTTTTTTAGCGAGAAACGAGTTTGCGCCATCGGCGGCAATCACCACTGGCGCGTACAGGTCGCCGTCTTCACGCCGACAGCGCACCCCAACTACCTGCCCATTTTCACAAATCAGGTCATCTACAACAGTTGAGGGGATGAGCAATGCACCTGCTGCCTCGGCCTTGTCCGCGAGCCAGCGATCAAATTTGGGGCGAAGAATCGTGAAGCCATTGTAGGGCGGCTCGGCAAAATGGTTCGTGCGAAAGTCGAGCGCGAAGGCGGAATCTTTGCCCATGAACGTTACGACGCGCCGCGTCAGGTAGCGCTCGATGGGAGCCTCTTCCCAGAAGTTGGGCAAGACAGCCGCCAGTATATTCGGCGCGTAGAGTGCCGCACCTGAGACGTTCTTTGCCCCCGCGTATTCTCCACGCTCGATCAGCGCGATCTGCAAGCCAGCCTGCGCCAGTACCAGCGCCGCGCTGCTACCTGCCGGTCCCGCGCCAACGACAATAGCGTCGAACTGTTGCTTTACCGTAATCGTATCCTCAAATTCTCTGTAGGGGCCGGTTTACCGTGCCCACCGCCGATTTATCGGCCCGTGGCACACCTGCCGATAAATCGGCGGTGGGCACGGTAAACCGGCCCCTACGCATAAGTTGTCCATGCGTCTGCTGAAAGTGTAGCATAGGGATGTGTAGCAAGGCAAGGTGATTACCGTTTTATAGCTTGTTGAGGGGATTCCTTACGCAGAAAAGCAAAGCTCACGAGGCCCACCAAATGAGTCAGGTTGGATTGAACGCACGAACGCGAGCCGTGCCGTGCGTTTGACGGATGCAGGACGAAAAGGGTTGCAAGAACAATTTGGGATTCAGTTTTGATAGTCTGAGCATTTCCAGAGAGCGCATACGCGCTCTCTGGAAATGCTCAGACTATCAAAACTGAATTGTCTCGGCTAAACGTTGAATACCCGCTTCAATTTGTGCTGGCTCTAAGGCACAGAACGGGAGGCGCACAAATCGCTCACCCTGATGTTTGCGGGCTTGCTGCTCGTCAAGCGGATCGGCAAAAAAGCCGCGACCATCGGTTAGCACTAAGCCATGTTGTCTGGCGCGTTGGAGCAGGTTGTTACAATTGACCTGTTCAGGCAAAGTTATGCTGACGAAGAAGCCACCTTCGGGTTCGGCAAATGGGATGTCTGGAAGGTATTGTTTGAGAGCGGCCACGATTGATTGGAGACGAGGCGCATACAACTGCTTCAGGTGTTTCAGATTGGAAGTATAATAGCCGCGTTTGTGGAACTCAAGGACTGCCGCTTGTGTTGGTAACACTGGCGCGAGGATGGTGTCTTCGGCAAGTACCTGTAATTTCTCAACAAGGCTGGTAGGGCCAATCAAATAACCAACACGCAGGGCGGGAGCGATAAGCTTGCTAAAGGAACTGATAGTGCAAACCCGGCGCGGACTGAAACTGCGTAGTAATGGCAGCGATGTGCCACTGTAGCGTAGTGTACGATATGGTACATCCTCGACCAGCCAGAAACCATAACGTTCGGCCATTTCCACCACGGCCTGTCTTTTCTCGTAGGACATCGTGACACCCGATGGATTCTGGAAATCGGGAATGAGGTAAAGGAGAGCAGGAATGCGCTGCTGGATTGCCTTCTCCAGAGCCGCGAGATTGATGCCATCCGCCTCTAGCGGGATGCCAATCACTTTCGTGCCACGGCGACGAAAGGTTTTGATGGCACGATCATAGCTGGGTTGCTCGACTAACACAATATCACCTGCTTTAACGAGCAATGCCGCCAGCAAGTCTTGCAGGTGGAGCGAGCCATTGCCGATTAATACCTGATCTTCGGAAACCGCGTATTGTTCGGCGAGCATGCGGCGCAACGGCAGATAACCGCCGTTGTGACCATATTGCAGGATGCTACGGCCATCGGGGCCGGTAAGTACTGCCTGCAAACATTCGGCGATAAGGGTGTTGGGTATAGCTTCAATAGCCGGGACACCTCTGGTAAATAAAACTTGCTCCGTGTCGGGGATGCGAGTATCTTGTGTTGTCATTTTCTCAAATCTCTCTACTGTATTTCCTATAGCCATGAAATAATAGCCAGCCACTCTGGAAGCGAAGTGATCAATTGCTGCATGATGCCGACAGCATTCTCGACAAAAAGGGCGTGATTACCGTAGACTTCTCCGTGAGTATCGCTTACCACATCGCTGACGCCACGCAAGATGAGGCAACGAATGTTGTTGCGTGTGGCGATATAGGCGATAGCGCCCGATTCCCAATCACCGGCGACCGCTCCATAGGTAGCTTTCAGGTGAGGAATTTCATCCATCACCAGGTCGCGGTCGGCTGAAACGAGCAATGTGCGTTGAACAGGATGCGGATGTGCCTCGCCCAGCCACGAAAGGTCAAGTTTAGTCGAATAGTGTGCGATGGCCGTTGTGTGGTCGCCAATTTGTTCGATGATATCGTACACAATCGTTTGTTCCGCTAAAATGATAGTGCCTTTTTCAATTTCGCCAGCGAAGCCGCCGCAGGTGCCGAGATTGACGAGCAGAGACGGCGACCAGTGGTCAATCACGTATTGTGCCGAGGCAGCCGCCGCTATTTTGCCCCAGCCGCCATGAAAGAACACGACTTTTTCCCTGAAGTTTGCGCTATCCAGTTCAAGTTCAAACCATTCGCCGAGCGAAGATGTATGCAATTCAATAGCAGGGAACATGGCACGAGTGATCCGCCATTCTGTGTTCGCTGAAATAAGCACAACAGTTTTCGAGGTCTGGAACCCTACCATCAAATTTCACCTTTCTAAGCGAGTGAATAATTTCAGCATAGAAGATGATTTTCGCAGAAAATCATCTTCTATGCTGAAATTATTCACTCGCTTACCCATGCATAAGCACGATTTTCCCTTGATGCTCGCCCTGTTGTTGCAGACGATGGGCTTCAGCCGCTTGCGCGACTGGCATTGTGCGTGCAACGATGGGCTTCACCGCTTTTTCGGCGATAAGTTGCAGAAGTTTCTCTTCGTTCTGTGGCGTTGTGTGAAACGCGCCAGCGCCGATGATGTGTACCTTTTTGAGCCGTGTTACCTGTGTATCAATGGTGGCTTTTTGACCGCCGAGATTGCCAACGAGGATAATGCGGCCCTCCTGAGCGCACGCCTCAACACTGCTGCCTAGCGAAGTGCCGACCAGTTCAATGACGAGATTGACGCTATGTTGAGCCTGTTGGATGGCCTGTCCTACGTCCTCCTGCTTGTGGTTGATGACCAGATCAGCGCCCAGGCGGCGCAATTCTTCTGCCCTCTGGCTATTGCTGGCCGTTGTCACAACCCAGGCACCTGCATGTTTGGCGAACTGAATTGCCATCGAGCCGACGCCGCTGGAACCGGCCCAGATGAGAACACGCTCTCCTGCTTTCAATTGCCCCACATCGAAGAGGCTGGCCCACGCGGTCGAAGCGGCAAGTCCTGCCGCCGCTGCCTCCTCGAACGAAACACCATCAGGGATACGAGCGAGCAACGATGCCGGAACGGCTATTTTGCTGGCATAGCCACCGCCACCTCTGGCTGCCAGGGCAGAAGTTGTTAAGACGCGCTCTCCTTTATGAAAACCTGCATTGTCGTTTAGCACGACGCCAACGGCTTCCAATCCGGGGGTAAAAGGAAATTTTCCCACCGGTCGGCTGCCGTCGCGCTGAAACATGTCCAGGCGATTAACCGTTGTTGCCTTCACCTCGACAAGGACATCATCTGGACCGGGCGTTGGATCCGGCACTTCGTGTACCTGTAATACTTCGGGGCCGCCATACTGAGCGAATTGTACTGCTTTCATCGTATCTTGTGTCACCTTCCAATTGTGTCAGGGATGTGTACTTGCTTTTCTGGCCTTATTGTATGCATATCAGGGCGAAAATGCAATGTTGCGCCGTAATAACAAAACCAGTAGGGGCCGATTGATCGCGTCCACCGCCGATTCATCGGCCCTACTGACAGAAGTTGTGAAATACCTCAACAAAAAAGTGTGAGCCAGTTCACTTTCATTGCTGAGATTCTCTGGTACGCTTGCGCTGGTTGCAACCATAGAAATGTTGTTTCTCGTATGTCTCTTCGCTATTCTACTATCCCTTCTGTAAAGTTTGTTTTACTCTCACAAAGGATACATCATTATGCAAGCAACTTCACGCTATGCCAGGTGCATGTTTCTCGGTATTGGCCTTGTATTGCTTTCCCTTCTTCCTGCACTCGCAGCCTGTAGCACTGGCAATGGTACAGGTAGCAGTGGTGGAACGCCACCTGCGCAAAGTACTGCCGGTAAATCAGTAACCGGCGTGGCAACTTCATCTGCCACATCGGGAGTTCTGTCAGGCGTGCAGCCCTGTCCAGGTGCCACCAGAAACCCCTCCTACTGGAATCCCTTTATTCTCCCGCAGAGCGGCAGTTACAAGGTGGAAAGCGTAAGTTGCGCTAATATTATGGACGCTCCTGCACTTCAGGCCCTGGTAACTGTCCGCCATTCCAATGACAGTTCCACACTGGATGTCTACGTGTTCAACAATATCACCGCTACCACACCAACACGGATCTTTCTGATAATGGGGCTTGTCAAAGGTGATGCGAAAATCAGCGGCTACAATACTGTGCTAACTGCGCAAGCAGATGAACTATCCGCGCTCAATGCGGGCAAACCTGTTTCCGAAATGACAGCGGACCTCTTCCGTGAGTTTGATTGGTCGGCTCCTGTGGGTAAGCTGGTACAGGTTGCCTTCCCCGGCATTTTCCCCGACATGACGCGCTACCAGGCCGAAGCCGATCAGGCTCAGGTCAATCAGGGACACCAACCCTGGAAACTCAGTGCGACTATGGTTGCTAACGCTCTGGCCGTGAGCTTGCTCAACTGGCCTACCAATTCTTCAACTACTCTGCTGAGCGGCGGCGGAGCGCACGATGTCAGCGCGGTTGTGCTGGTCAAGAGCAGTTATGTTGTCAGTGGGCATATCAAGGTGACGCTCTCTCGCCTCGAAGGGAACACGCAAAATGGCATATGGGAGGCCATTGCTGTTGAAAGTGACGGTGCATCTCTCACCAGTCCTTCGCCGCTTGCTGTTATCAGTAACCCGGTCAGTGTGAGGGGTACCGGCAATGCCTTTGAAGGGACTATCGGTCAAGTGATAGTATTGGATCACCTTTATCATCCTCTGGGACAGGCGACCGCTACAGGAGCAGTTGGTAACGGTCAGACGACCTTCTCGACCAGTGTCTCCTACCAGTCAACCTTCCCGGCAGGTACTCAGGAGGGCGTGCTGTTCCTCTCTATTCCCAGTAATGCCAATGGCTCAATTGCCACTGCTGTCATGGAAAAAGCCCTGGTTCCTGGTCTTCCCCAGGGGAATTAGGGATGACTTCTAATAGCAACCTGGTAGCCTGCTTAGCGTCTATCAGGCTACCAGGTTGCTATTGGATTTCGCTCTTCAAGAAGGATGAGCTGGGCAGCCTGTCTATGTATGTGTTTGCTCAATTATTTTCGCTGCCAGTGGCAATATCGCATTCGCATCACCCAATAAACCGAGGTCGGCGAGGGAAAAGATGGGGGCGCTGCGGTCAGGATTGATGGCGACGACGGTCTGAGCTTCGCGCATGCCGCTCGTATGTTGGGCCGCGCCGGAGATACCGCAGGCGATGTAGAGTTTGGGGTGAACGCTTTTACCGGTCGCACCAATTTGTCGCTCGTGTTCTATCCAGCCGCGATCGGTTGCGACTCGCGTCGCTCCAACTGCCGCACCTAACAAACGGGCAAAGGCCGCAACATTGGTAAAGCCTTCGCGCCCGATGCCGCGACCACCCGCAACGATGCGTTCAGCAGCGTCAAGTTCGACCGCCTCCGGCGAAGGTGCCTGTACGCCGAGTGGTTGAATATGGGATGTTTCTCGCTGCACTGGCAATGCTGGTGTAAGATGCGTAACAGTGGGTTGTTGTTCTACCTGGAAGGTTGTTGGGCCTGGCGGGTTGCCGCGCACACCGGGGATAAAGGTTGCCAGTGCGGTTTTGCCATGCAAGTCAGTACGGGTCTGTATGTAGGCGCGTCCCTCATAGACTGAACGCAGCGCGAATAGCTCATCGTTGTGCAGGTCTAAGCCGAGGCAGCCAGGAACAAAGGGCAGATGCAAACGCGCCGCCAGACGTGGCATCCAGTCCCGCCCATTAGCTGTGGCGCTGGCAGCGACCAGAAGCGGCATATGCGTGCGCAACAACCATGCTAATGCAGCAACATATACTTCGGTAGAAAAATGTGCTAATACAGGATGCTCAATCAAATAAACTTGTTGCACGCCATAGAGTTTCAGCGCCTCATCCATGACCGCAAACGCGGTAGGAGCAGTCAGAATTATTGCGCATAACCTGGCCTGTTCGGGCTGCCGCCGTGCCAGTTCCGCTAGCTCCGCCAGTAGTTCGCCGCTCTCTTCTGAGAGTATGCCATCGCGCTGTTCCAGCACTGCCCAGATTTCTGACACGTGTTGCTCCCCTTCTTTATGACAAACGCTTCTGCTTACCAATGATAACCGGAATTTGACGGTTGTGCAAGAAATATATCAGGAAATAGCAACAAATCGCCCAATTTCACCCTCAAAACACTTGCAATTAGAACGGAAATTCTATATAATGAGCATGTGTTACTGGCTGTTTTTGCGTGCGTTCGTCGTAGTATGGTGTTGCGTAAAGTGTGCAAACATAGAAACATAGAGATGCATGGGAACAATGAAGATACAAACTCAACTTGCGATTATTCCGGTTCTGGTAACAAATCAGGACGAGGCGTTGTGTTTTTACACGGAGAAACTGGGCTTAGAGAAGCGGGCGGATGTGACGTATGCGCCGGGTATGCGCTGGCTGACAGTTGGGCCGCAGGGGCAGCGCAAGCCAGAGATCGCACTTACCCAACTAGATATCGCGCTGCATGGAGAAGAGAAAGTTCGAGAGTTGTTGAGACTTAAGAACAAGGTAATGCATGGGGTGTTCAATACGGACGATTGTTGTACAATGTACAGAACGCTGCTGGCGCGGGGCGTCAAGTTTGTATGTCCGCCCACAAAGCAGCTATACGGCACGGAAGCCATTTTTGAAGACCCATACAACAATGTATTTTCCCTGTTGGAGCCATCCCCGGAGGCGTATTCTGTGTTCAAAAATACCGGTGTGGGTACGGCGGCGTAATGCCTGAACACCTGGAATATGAGGAAAGCGCAGGTAATTATGGAAGATTCGCTGGATATCGAAACGCGGCATGCCGTTCTCATTCGTGCCGACCGCGAGCGCGTCTACGATGCACTGACCACTGCTGAAGGGTTGGATGGTTGGTTTACAACTGGAGCCAGCATTGATGCCGAGCCACAGGGTATGATCGTATTTCGCTGGCAAAACTGGGGACCTGACCATATCACTACTGAGGATAGCGGCACCGTTTTAGAGGCGTTACGCCCGGAACGTTTTGTCTTCCAATGGGATTCCGATGATCCCTATCGTGCGGTTACTGTCGAGTTTGAACTTGAAGAGACCATTGAGGGAACGGTTGTACGCCTACGCGAGTCGGGGTATCATAACACTCCTACCGGTCTCAAGGCGATGGTAGAACACGCCGCGAGCTGGGGTGAAACGCTGACTTTGCTGAAATTCTTTGTTGAGTATGGGCTACGGTATTAGCATTATGACCATCACCATACGTCCGTGGCGGGACAAGACCGATTTACCTTTGATCGTTGACCTGTTGAGAGGTGTTTCACCGGCCAGCCGTCATTTGATAGATATTCCGTGGAGGCTGAGTTCGCCAGCATTACAGGATGAACGAAATACACGTGTCTGGATAGACACTGACGGCAAAATGTTAGGCTTTGCTGCGTGGCAAATCTACTGGGCTGCGCTAGACTACTTTGTGCTTCCAGGCAGGCATCAGCAAACCATTGAAACAGGTATTTTTAGCTGGGCGATGGAGCGTTTTCGGGAACTGGATGCGGAACGCGGACGACCATTGCCATACTGGGTCGAGTATCGCGACGATGATATTGAGCGACAGCGCGTTATGGAAGCGCACGGTTTTCTGCTCGACGACGACTATCAATACGTACACATGTCGAACCCTCTCACTGAACCTCTGCCGGAACCCACATTGCCAGATGGCTTTACCATCCGTCCATTTGCTGGCGAACAGGAGGTAAGCGGCTATGTCGAACTGCACCGTGCAGCTTTCGAGAGTACTTCAATGACCTGTGATTGGCGGCTGCGCACCCTCCACATGCCGCAATACCAACCAGAACTCGATATTGTCGCCGTGGCCCCTGACGGTTCGCTGGCAGGATTTTGTGTTGGATGGCTCAATGCTGAGCGTTACACAGGTCAGGTTGAGCCACTGGGTGTTCATCCCCGTTTTCACCATATGGGCATAGGACGCGCCCTCCTCCTGGAATCGTTGCGCCGTTTCAAAGCGCACGGCGCAAACAGTGTTCTGGTCGAGACAGAGAGTGACCGCAATATTGCGCGTAATGCTTATGAAGCTGTGGGATTTCAGCCGATTCATACGATTTTCCGTAAGGGGAAGTGGGTAACAGAACCAGATTTGTGAGGCATGAGCAAAAAAAGCGGATGCAAAACTGAACTCAGGTGTATTTCTTCACATCACTCTGGTGAGTTCGTGTTCCCTCTTGCAATTTCTCAAAAAATATGTTATATTGCTTGCATGAGCAATCAATATTCTGCATCCGGGCAAACCGAAGAACAACAAGAAACGAGAGAGCGCATCATTGCCGCAGCCTATAAGGTATTAGCGGAGAAAGGTTATGATGCGACCACATTGCGCGAGATTTCGCGTGAGGCTCAGGCGGCACCTGGACTGATCCATTACTACTTTGGCGGTAAAGATCAGTTGCTGGTTGAGGTTCTCAAAATCTTGAGTGATCGCTATACTCAGGCGACGGCAGACTTGTCCCGGCGCGTCACGCCAGATCAGTTTCTGGAGGCCGCGTTATTGCAGCCGTTTGCACGCATCACTGAAGAACCGGAATGGTATCGTTTGCGCTACGAACTTTTCGCACTGGGGTTGCATAATCCTATGCTGACTCCAGGTGTGCGCGATCTGCTGGAAGAAGGACGCCAGGCAATCAGCAAGGCGGTCTCAATGGGGCAGCAGTTTAGAGAGGTCTCCGAAGCTGTCGCTCCACTCACGCTGGCTTCTCTCCTTCTCGCCGTATTTGATGGGCTGGCCTTGCAAAAGATTATGGACCCGGAGGTAGATATGAACGCGGCCTATCAACTGCTTGTACAGATGATTCGAGGTTTGTCAGCAGACA
>DATGJV010000667.1:0-3102 GCA_035295005.1 Ktedonobacteraceae bacterium
TCTTGCATGGTACCCTCCTTTGCTTCCTGTACAGCGTATGGTAGCCTGTTAAAGACAAGTATAACAGATCATTTTCCATTTCTGGGAAAGCCACTACCCTCCTTTCTACATGACCTTTGGGTAGTTTCGTTGATCCTCCTGTATAGTAGCGGCTTTCATCTCGTTACGCATCCCGTGGGGTAAACTGCTCTTTGATGAGGCAATAGTAGTCTTGACATAAAGGCCACCTTAGTTTATAGTTGTCTAACTTACCCATACTTCAAAGATGAACGGGCAGGGGTTTCCCATCATCCTGGCCTGGCGCCAGGTCTTACCGATAGCACGATGTTCAGCCACGCTAAAAGTGTGGCTAATTACATTGTCAATCACGGCTCTCGCTACAACCGCCTTACTAACTGGCGGACGGAACAGGATAAGCTGGTTGGCTCTGGGGCAGAGGGGATCATATGCAAACTGTATACCCGCTGCCCAGGACGACACCACTTGACGTATGTACTTGAGCCGGAGGCGACTGGGAAAAAACATGCAGCCGCAACGAGAAACTCTAACAGATAGTCTCACAAACATCATTCAAATCCTACAGCTTGGATATCGCAGCGGGACGCTCACCGTTGAGCGTAACGCTGGACAAGCCATCGAAGAGGGTTCTTTTGTATTTGTAAACGGCAGGGTTGTTGATGCTCGGACATACCAGTATAGAGAGTTGGCTGCATTCAATTACCTGAAAACCTGGGGGAGCTGTCGTTTTTCTTTTATCGATGCGAGCGACACCACTAATTCGCCATCCAGATCACCAGCTTTGAACCATACCAGAGCGCCATTTCGTTCTGATTCCCCGGTCCCCGCTTATGGAGAAGCGGCATATTCCCCTTTTCCTAGACTTTCACAGGCGGGCCAGGCAGCAGTTTCCCACCCGGAAGCCGCGCCAGTTCAACGGGTACACAGGCGTCTGTTATTGCTCATCAATGGTCAGAGGAATTTGACCGTGCTGGCGCGTTTAATGGCACGCAATCCTGATGAAGTACAGACCTTGCTCGACGATTTAGAACAAGCGGGCCTCATTCAACAATAAGGACTATCTACTACTTTGGTACAAGGAGTTTGCCATGCTGGGTTCTGCATCCCCACCGCTTTCGCGTAAGGGCTTTTCTCTGACAATTCGTATCTCCGCCCTGCTGATTGCCGCGGTAATACTTCCGCTGCTCATTACCATCATCAGTAGTGAAGTGGTCTTACGCCCAACCTTAACGGACCAGGCCATTACTGAAATGAAGAATGATGCCCAGTCCCATGAGCAAGCCATTGACTCATTGTTCATCGCCCGCGAGGAGGACCAGCAGGCTCTGGGACATTTCTACGCCATCCAACAATTCCTCGCCGGTACACCGAGCTATGCAAATGAGGCCAGGAAGGAATTGCAACTCGGCTATAACCTGGACCCGAACTATAGTAACTGGGCATTATTTGATACGCACGAGAACATCCTTCTTTCCTATCCCACCACCCCTGCAAAGCGCGGAAATTTTGCTATTCCACCGGAAATTATGACGCAGTTGCAAAGCCCAAATAAGACGGTCGTTTCAGACGTGTACTTTGATCCAAACCTCAATATGGCGTATGTCGATATATATACATCCATCCCATCCACGCATGGAACGTTGGCCGGCATCGCCCGCTCAACGCTCTTGCTCAAGGAGATCTGGACAACGGTGAATAACGAGACAAACGCCGCCACCGGCAGCTATGCCATGATTATCGACGGGCGCGGGGTGCGTATCGCGTACACAAACAATGATACAACTCTGACTACCCTGCCAGGCATCCTCTTTAAGACCACCGCGCCGCTCTCTCCCAGGCTTCAGCAACAGATAAAAAGCGAAGACCTGTATGGGGCAGGCGCGGTGAACGATACGCAGGACTTCGATCCGACGCTCGCCAGCCAGCGACAAAACCCGCAGACATCGTATCAATTCACACCTGTAGAACAAACACAGGCTTTCCAGGCATACCAGGTAGGCTGTCAGGTTGTTCCCTGGACATATATCGTCCTCAGACCCGTCAGTACCATCACTGGCGCCGCCAACCAGCAGGATATTTCGCTGTTGATAATCGTTGCGGTGATTACACTGCTTGCCGCGCTAGTCGGTCTGGCCATCGGGCGAAACACAACACGCCCGATTCTGAGTTCTGTTTCTTCTCTCACAAAAAGCAGCCAGACCCTGAAAGTCTTTTCGGCTCGTGAGCAGGCCAGAGCCAAAGAGCAGAAGTGGATCGCTGAGTCGGCACAAACCGGTTTAGAATCGGTGCAATATTTCGCAAAAGCCAGCGGTGTGGCCGCCGACAGGCTCAACCAGATTGTACAGAATCTCGCGCAGAATTGGGGAAGACTCGATAGCGAGCAACAGCAACACTATTTGCGTGACATCGTCTCAGCAGCGCGTTACATCAAGCAGGCATCTTCTCACGAGGAACGCAGCAGTAGAGGTCTCTCAACGGCCATCCAGGTCACAAATCAGGTGGCTGACCAACTGGTCTCGGGAGCTACCTCCGCTTCTGAAGCCGCCGCCCAACTGGAAGAAGTCATCGCGCAACTGCGCCGGGTGGTTGGAGAATAACCCGTGAGAAAGGAAAAATAGTATGAGGTCTCTGTTTCGTCAAGTACATGGGATGCGCTTCCTTCTGATTGGCGCATGTATTCTTTCTGCCTTTCTTTTGATGTCCTGTGATGCGAGTACCGGCAGCGGGCCATATGCTACCAATGGAGGCAAAGGATGCACAAAAGTAGGCATCCTGCTCCCCGAGACAAATTCGTCAGATCGCTGGGAAAGCAAGGATCATCCCCTGCTTGTCCAGGCAGTTCAGTCGGCTATTCCCGGCGTACATATCGATTACACCAATGCGCAAGGTAATTCTAGTCTCCAACTTCAACAGGCCGAAACTGACCTGGCAAATGGCGATTGTATCCTGATCGTCGGGGCTCATGATAGCGTAGCGGCAGCAGTTATTATTGCGAAAGCCAAAGCACAGAATGTGCCTGTGATCGCTTACGACCGCCTGATCCAGTCAAAAGACGTGAACTACTATGTCTCTTTTGATAATGTC
>DATGJV010000668.1:0-5332 GCA_035295005.1 Ktedonobacteraceae bacterium
GTTTGTACTCATAAACGGTCATCCTCTTTGCTAGTCTATCCTCTTTACATGACACTATGACATGCTTCACATGTGAAGTATGCGCGGACGACGAAAATACAAAGGAAACGGGCGGTCACTTTATCTTCCAAACAAAAGGGAAGACAGGTTGCTATAGTATATCTCATTTCGAAAGCCTTCAGCAACTTTCAATGAGCTGGAAGGAAGAGCAAACCTTGTTTGCGAGCTAATCTAACACGACGCGCTCGAAGTTCCCTGCTCATCTATTGTGGCTGAAGGCTTTCAATCCAAACCTGAATGACGCGCTATTAACCCAACGGGAATGTTGGCAACTGGAATGGAGCCTTAACGGAAGCAAGGACGCCAGCCAGAGCAGTGTACCAGGCAACAATCGCTGTGATGATACCGAGCCAGCCGCCGATGATATTCCAGGTAGTGCTACTACCCAGATCGCCGATGGTTAGAGCCAGGTAGGCCAGGAACAAAAAGCCAAAAACGCCAAGGAGGGCTAGATTACTTCTAAGCGTGCCCAGGAACATCATGCCGGTAAAGATCGTCCAACCAAGAAGAAACCAGCCAAAACCAGCCGTGCCAGGGCCTGCCAATTTAAACTGAACAACAGCAGCGACGGCAATCCAGAAAGCGCCGTATGATGTGAAGGCGGTAGCACCGAAGGTATTACCCGCTTTAAATTCCCACATTCCTGCAAGCATTTGGGCAAGACCGCCATAGAAGAAAGCTACACCGACGAGAACAGTAACATCCGCGAGTGGGAATAATTGAGCATTGGCGGCGCTCAGGACGAATGTGGTAAGTGCGAAGGCGCTAAGACCGAGGGGTGCGGGGTTGGCGGTGGCGACTGCTACGGGAGCAGTGCGCTCAGAATCTGCTGCGATTTGGGCCATGAAGGGTCCCACCTTTCATTTGAATGACTAGCAATACAATAAACTGTACTTGACTTCGTACAACCTGGGCGAAAACCGGTGGATACCGGAGCTAACCCTGTTTGAATGCTTGCCGCAGGCGCCAATGCCTGCTGAGTAGGTAGGATATGTCATCCAACAATAACTGTAGATGGCTTCATATTTCGCCTTGTTGGAAAGGCGAAGGACGTTATACAAAGATAATAAATGGGTGGATGAACTAAAACGAGGAAGTGAAGGTTGCTCCTCCTTTCGGCTAGATAAGTTCTGCACAGTCATCATAATAGGAAGATGGGCTTTACAACTGTGCTTACATGACATTATAGCATATCCATAGCTATTTGCAAGTATATTTGCTACTAAGTTTTTGTTATTTACTAAGGTATAGTAAAGAAATAACAGCCGTAGGGGCTAACTAAACACGCTGCCTGGGCGAAAGGGTATTCTTTCGCCCAGGCAGCGTGTCTACAAAAAACGCGACGGCCATGATTGTGTCACCATGGCGAATGGTCTCACCCAACTATATGTGGTTCAACCGTACTGAATATCGTCTCCGGATTCACGTGGTCAGAGTTAAAGAGCAGAATGATACTTACATGCTGCTCTGGATATTGCCTTATCCGTGAGATAAAACCAGGTGTTCCTCCACCATGCACCCGAAATCGAGGAGTCAGAAACCATCCATATCCGTATTGAAGTGAAGGATCAACTTGCCCGTAAGGCGTAAACATCAACTTCAAGGTTTGTGAAGAAACAAGCGGACAATCGAACATAGCATCGCACCATTTTTTTAAATCATACACCGTTGAGTAAAGCTCACCGGGTGCCTCCTCAAACATGCTCAATCTATCATTGTCCGCATTGACCAACTGTCCATTCTCAACGGCATGACCATATGCACGACCAGGATTAATCCTACGAGGAAGATCGTGGCCGGTATTTGTCATGGACAGGGGCGTGAGAACGGAGCGTTTCATCAATTCGGCGAACGATGCTCCTGTCACTTTCTCCATGAGATATCCCATTAAAATGAAGCCGGTGCTGCTATAACTCCATCCTTCCCCAGGGCGGAACAACTGTGGCTGTTTCACCAGATAAGAGAGGAGATTCCCCTGTTCGTTTTTGAGTTTGTTCATTTCAAACCGGAGATTCGGGACGTCATAAATATCCTGTAAACCGGATGTATGGGATAAAAGGTGATGAAGCGTGATGTCCTTATCGAGTGCTGCCATTGCTGGCACATAGGCTGCTGGCTTTTCATGAAGCTCAATGAGTCCTTGCTCGTAGAGAATAAGCGCAGCCATCGCGATAAACATCTTTGTCACGGAGGCGATATGAAATTTTGTTTCGAGTACGTTTGGAACGTTTAGCTGCCTGCTTGCAAACCCATACGCTTTCTCGAATAACACCTCTCTACCCTGAGAAACCAGAATAGCTCCATTGAAACTATGCTCTTTCCCTAACTGCTCAAAGACCAACGCTAGCTCTTTTTTGCTGATCATAGCATCTCTCCAGACTCTCATGAATGTGTCATAGTAAGGAAAAGAACAAATATTTCCTCATTTCATCAGAGTATAGACCCTTCTATATGACATCTTCTGTCAAGATTACGGCCAGATGGTCATATGGACAGTTATTTTTGCAAATCCTAATGTATTGCCCTCTTTCATGGATGGGATGTTAGATGGACATCAACAAGAGCTGGCTCACCCTTTGCACAGATGGCTAATGCGGCTTGCAAAGCAAGTAATAAATCTCCTGTCTGCCGTACTGTCCAGCCGCGTACGCCCATACCTTCAGCTAACTGCACGAAGTTAAGCCGTGGCCCTCCAATACTGGTAACGGTTTCCATCTCGGCACTGCCACGGTGGGCAAGCGTACCACCCAGTCGGAGTATTTCCAGTTTGATAATATCATAGCTTGCATTGTTGCAGATAATTGTCAGCACGGGTAGATGATAGCGTTCGAGGCTCCAGAGCGCCTGAATTGAGTACATAGCCGAACCGTCACCAACAACTGCAATAACGGGTTGATCTGGCGCTCCAAGTTGCGCACCTATTGCCAGGGGAATACCCGCACCCAATGCTCCTCCGCGACTGGCAAGGTAGGTTTCGACCGGGGCCCCCACGTTGAGTACTTCGTTGATGAGTGCCTGTCCCGCTGTAATGGATTCGTTGATGAGAATGGTATCTTCGGGTATTACCTGTTGTAATGTCTGCATCAGTACCTTTGGAGTGAGCGCAGTGGCTTTCGTCGCGGCATCGGTATGTTTATCACCACTCCTAAGCGCAATGCGAGGTTGTGCTTCACTCTCCGGTTGTCGCAATCGTTCGCGCAGTTCCGCTACCAGTAAGCCAAGACTTGACTCAATATCTCCGTAGAGCAAGAAACTCCCACGTGCGTTTTTGCCCAGCGCCGGTAAGTCTTCGCCAAGCTGTATCACCTGCGTCTCAGGAGCTACAATGGGGGCGCTATCGAAATTGTAGAAGAAAAGTGATGTGAAACTGCTGACTCCAATTGTGAAAATGACATCGGCCTTTTGCAGTGACTTGCGACGCTGGTCAGGAAAGTATGGCAACCAGCTACTATTTTGCAGCATGCGACCATCCATACGAGCGGGAGAACCATCGTAAATGACCTGTACATTGAGGAGTTTTGCCAGAAGAGCAATGTGTTCATGTGCGCCCGGTTGAATATCTCCCACTAGCAGAAGTGGATGCTGTGCCGAAAGCAGCATTTCGGCGATATATGTAATATCCTGGAGCGGAGCTGGCCCGATCTGAGGAATGTGCAGTGCGGGAATGTCTGGTACTCGCCCATCAGGAGTTCGTGGGGATTCCGCCAATATATTTGTGGGCAAGATCAGGCAAACTGGCCCACGCGGCGGCGTCATAGCTATTGTGGTAGCACGTTGGAGTGTCTCTGCCAGTTCACCAGCATGTTTGACTGTCCATGTCCATTTGCACACCGTCTTCGCCAATCCCTCAATATCACCAGCGATTGAAGAATCTTCCAGCAAGTGACGGGTATCATGCTCACCTACCGTCACGACCATTGGTACACGCGCCCGGCGTGCGTTGTGAAGATTGCTCAGGCCATTCGCCAGACCGGGGGAAAGATGGAGATTTACCAGTGCGGGCCAACCTGTCATGCGTGCTACACCGTCTGCGGCTCCCGTAGCGACATTTTCAAACAGGCAGAGGACAAATTGGAGTTCGGGATACCGTACCAGAGCGTCCATAAATATTGCTTCAGTCGTGCCAGGATTGCCGAAGACATAGCGATATCCATACTGCAAAGCCGCTTGAAAGAGCAGGTCAGCACCCTGTTCCGGTTCATTTGCAGGTGTTCTCACTGACGTTCCCATAGACGATTCCGGCTTTTGTGTCATGCCTTTTTCCTTCCGTGCAAAATAGGGTGTTTGCGAAGATTATACAACCAGACAACAGAATCTTGCTTGCGATGCTATCATGTCAGGTGCTACACTGAGAATACGTTTCGGGTTGTTTTTCTCGGTAAAAGGAAGTATCTACAATGCAAGACATATACCTTATTGAAGGAGCCAGGACACCGGTAGGGGTGCTGCAAGGCTCATTGTCGGATGTGAGCGCGATAGACCTGGGAGTCGTTGCCGCGAAGGGAGCGTTGGAGCGTAGCGGCGTAGACCCTAAGATGGTTGATCAAGTAGTAATAGGTAATGTTATTCAATCCAGTAAGGACGCCATTTATTTTGCGCGGCATGTTGCGCTCAAAGCGGGATTGCCAATTGACACTCCTGCCTTGACGGTGAATCGCTTATGCGGTTCAGGTTTACAAGCTATTGTGAGTGCGGCACAGATGCTGTTGCTGGGCGATGGTCAGATTGCGCTGGCAGGGGGAGCCGAGAATATGACGCAGGCCCCACATGTGTTGCGTGGTGCGCGAGCAGGCTACAAGCTGGGGCAGGCCCCACAATTGGAGGATAGTCTGTGGGAGGCGCTGGTAGATAGCTATATTGGTTGTGGTATGGCTATTACGGCTGAGAACCTCGCCGAAAAATATGAACTGACCCGCGAACAGGTTGATGCATATGCGCTGCGTAGCCAGCAAGTGGCACGTCGTGCGCAACAGGCCGGTTTGCTGGCAGAGGAAATTGTGCCTGTCACAGTCAAAGATCGTAAAGGCAATGCTATTGACATAACGCAGGATGAGGGCATTCGCGATACCTCAATGGAGGCGCTGGCGAAATTACCCGCACGGTTCCGCAAGGGTGGAGTAGTTACGCCCGGCAATGCCAGTGGTATCAATGATGCTGGTGCATGCGTCGTGCTGGCGACGGGCGATGCCGTAAAAGAGCATCATCTGAAACCAGTGGCGCGACTCATCTCCTGGGGTGTCGTCGGCGTACCACCAGAAATTATGGGAATTGG
>DATGJV010000669.1:0-4542 GCA_035295005.1 Ktedonobacteraceae bacterium
CGGTTTACCGTGCCCACCGCCGATTTATCGGCCAATGTGCCAAAAGCCGATAAATCGGCGGTGGGCACGGTAAACCGGCCCCTACGGTGGCGAATTATTGCGTTAACGTCCGTTAATCAGGCTGCCTTCTTGACAGCTTGCACAGCTTGCACAGGCTGTTCTATCCCTAAAGCAACGGCCTCCTCCTGGATAAAACGGGTGTATGTCTCACCCTCTATAAAGCCTGGGTGGTCGAGCAAGCGCCGCAAGAAGGGGATTGTTGTGGGAAGGCCCTCGATAATAAATTCGTCCAGCGCACGCCTGGCTCTTGTAATCGCCTCGTCTCTCGTCTCTCCCCAGACAATGAGTTTCGCCAGCAACGAATCATAGTGCGGCGGCACTGTGTAGCCTGTATAGAGGTGGCTATCAACGCGCACGCCCGGCCCACCCGGCGTTACATACTGCATTACGGTGCCAGTTTGTGGGCGGAAATCGGCCTCGGCATCCTCGGCGGTAATACGACATTCGATAGCATGATAGCGGAACTGGACATCTTGCTGGCGAATGGTAAGAGGCTGACCAGCCGCGATACGAATCTGCTCTTTCACCAGGTCAAGCGTCGTGACCTGCTCGGTTACGGGGTGTTCTACCTGAAGACGGGTATTCATTTCCATGAAGTAGTAGCGATTTTGCTCATCTACCAGGAATTCCATCGTACCCGCGTTGCGATAGCCCACGGCCAGCGCCGCCTGTACCGCCTTCTGGCCCATTTCCTGACGCAACTCGGCGGGTAGGTGTGGACTTGGAGCCTCTTCGAGTACCTTCTGGTTGCGCCTCTGGCATGAGCAGTTACGCTCGCCCAGGTGTATGCCGTTGCCGTGGTGGTCAAGCAAGACCTGGATTTCGACATGGCGGGCACGTGCCAGGTAGCGTTCAAAGTAAATGCCATCGTCGTGGAAAGCCTCACGCGCCTCATTCTGTGCCAGCAAAAACGTGTGTTCGAAATCCTCCTGCCTGTTGACAAGGCGAATACCGCGCCCGCCGCCGCCGGCCACGGCCTTGAGCATCAGAGGAAAACCCACGTCCTTGATCGCCTCTAATGCCTCGTCCAGGGAGTGCAGCACAGGAGTACCAGGCAGCATAGGCAGACCGGCCCGCGCCATAGCGTTACGGGCGGAAACCTTATCGCCCATAATTGCCATCGCACTGGCCGGAGGGCCAATAAAGGCAATGTGCATATCCTCGCACAGCTCGGCAAAACTCGTATTCTCCGACAGGAAACCATAGCCTGGATGGATAGCATCCGCCTGCGAGATGACCGCCGCGCTGAGAATATTTGGGGAATATAAATAACTCTTGCCACTTGGCCCCGGCCCAATACAGATGCTTCTATCCGCCATACGAACAGGCAGCGAATCTCTATCTGCTTCGGAGTGGGTAATCACGCTGCGTATACCCATTTCCCGGCAAGCGCGAATGACTCGTAAAGCAATCTCGCCACGGTTAGCGATCAAAATAGTACGAAACATAGCCAGTATTCATAAAGGCGAACAAGCCTCCATGCCTCTCTTCTGATGTCACCAGTGATTGTGCTGATGCACTTCTCAGAGTACGTATTCCGATTACCGGCGAATTAGCAACGACCGTAAGTAGGGAGAAGTATGAGATATCGCGAATTTTGATACCATGGGAAACCGAGATTTCCCCGGTATCAAAATTCGCGACATCTCATATCTTCAAAATCACACACACCTATCAGCGGGTTAGGAGGCCATGGCCTCGATGCGCACAAACGGCCCGATGGAGCGGTACTTCTGGTAACGTCGCTCCAGGAGTTCATCAACGGAAAAGCGTTCAAGTTCATCGAGGTGCTTGAGAACGGCTTCTTTCAGGTAACCGGCGGCAAGACAGTGATTGTGGTGCGCACCACCCACGGGTTCCGGCACCAGTTCATCAATGATGTGTGTCTCTATCAGCTCGCGTGCGCTGATGCGCATCGTGTTGGCTGCATCGGCTGCATACGACTTATCGCGCCAGAGGATTGAGGCCGCAGCCTCCGGTGCCGCGACGGTATAAACGCTGTATTCGAGCATGAGCAAGCGATCAGCCACACTGATTGCGAGCGCACCGCCGCTACCTCCTTCACCGATTACCACGGAAACAATTGGCACGCGCAACCGCGACATCAACGACAAATTCATGGCTATCGCGCCGGATTGTCCGCGTTCCTCGTCCTCCAGGCCGGGAAATGCGCCTGGAGTATCTATCAAGCAGACAATTGGCACGTGAAATTTCTCAGCCATGCTCATTAAACGGTACACTTTGCGGTAGCCTTCTGGATGAGGCATACCATAGTTGTGATACTGCTTTTCTTTCACGCTACGGCCTTTCTGCTGGCAGACAAACATCACCGTTTTTCCCGCCAGTTTCCCCAGGCCCGCCAGAATGGCGTGATCATCGGCAAAAGCGCGATCACCGTGTAGTTCCATAAAATCATCGCACATGATGCTAATGTAGTCGGCGGCATAGGGACGGTCCTTGTGACGTGCTACCTGTACCGTTTGCCACGAGGTCAGGTGCGCGTAAACTTCTTTTGTCTGTACTTGCAAATCATCAATCGCTTCTTCCAACTGCTGTTGGGACGCCTCATCGTTGCATGTCCGTTGCATCTCACGAATCCGCTCCGCCGTAACTGCAAGCTCTTGCTCAAAATCCAGGTCATAACTCATCTTTTTTTTACTCCTTCTGTGTCGTGAGGACATTCTCTTCGCGAGCCGATAAATCGGCCCACCGCCGATTTATCGGCTCGCGCCCGTATGATTCCCAGTTCCATTCGTTCGTCAGCATCAACCCGCATATGCTTCAACTCGTCCCTACTGTCCCGCGTACAGGTACAGCAAGCGAGCCAGCGTCTGCCGTAGCTCATGTCGAGGCACTACCGCATCAATCAGGCCGTGTTGATAGACAAATTCGGCGGTCACTGCTCCTTCAGGAAGCTGGATGTGCATGAATTGCTCGATGACGCGGGGACCGGCAAAGCAGACCAATGTACCCGGCTCCGCCATAATTACATCGCCCAGCATAGCAAAGCTGGCGGTAACACCGCCCGTTGTCGGATCGGTCAGCAAACTGAAGAAGGGCAGCCCCTCCTCTCCCAGCTTAGCAAGGGCAGCAGAGGTTTTTGCCATTTGCATCAGTGAAAAGAGACCCTCTTGCATACGCGCTCCACCGGAGGCCGAGGCTATCAGTACGGGAATATGCCGCTCGATTCCTAACTCAACAGCGCGGGTGATTTTCTCGCCCACCGCGGCTCCCATGCTGCCACCGATAAAACGAAAATCCATAATAGCAAGGGCAAGAGGCCGGTTCTCAATAGTGGCATGCCCGATGACGACCGCTTCATTTAAAGATACTTTCTGCTGCTCTTTCGCCAGTTTCTCTCCATACACCTGGAATTGATTGACAAAACGCAGAGGGTCGGCAGAAGCGATATCGCTATCCACCTCAACGAAACTATCTGCATCCGTCAGCATACTAATACGCTCACAGGCAGTGAGCTTGAAATGATAGGCGCAGTGGGGGCAGACTTTCAGGTTTCTGCGGTAATCGCGCTCGTACACAATCGCTTTACATCCAGGACACTTGACAGCAATATTCTGAGGGAATATAATCTGCGGCCATTGTATCTCGGTGATAGTTTCTTCCTGTTCCGCAACCTCAACTGCGATGGACGGGGCCATATCTTTCTCCTTTTCCTTCCTTCTTTCGTTTCAGTAGATCGCTTTTAACTTTCCGTTGTGAATAGATGCGGGACTGCTTTGTTCTCAATGAGCCATGTGGCGCGTATGGACAGTATGGGCAATACAGACGAAAAAGGTCTATGCGTAAATGGGGCTGTTCAAGGTAGTAGCCACTTCCGCGACTTTCTCCAGGGTATCGGCAACCAGCACTCTTGTGCCAGGGGCAATCGAGCGCACCAGCCGAGTGAGAACCTGAGACGGTCCCAGTTCGACGAATGTATCACAACCGGATTCCAGCAGCGTCTCCACACAGCGCACCCATTGAACGGGGTTGGCGATTTGTGCCGTCAGTTCCTGGCGAATATGTTGAGCGTTGGTGAGAAGCGCACCAGAAACATTGGCTACTAGGGGTGTATGGGCATCATTCCAGGTCAAATGCTGCATCACCTCGTGAAGCGCGGACTGTACTGGCGTCATGAGTGAAGAATGAAAGGCACCCTTGACCGCCAGGCGCATCGCCCTCACATTTTTCTGCGTGCTAACGTTCTTCATCAATGCCAGCACTCCCGCCTCCGTCCCAGAGACAACAAACTGAGTGCGCGTATTCCAGTTCGTTACTTCCACTAGATGCCTGGGCGAGAGGTCGGCGCACAGGGTATGTAAGGCTTCTGCTGCCAGCCCGACGATAGCGGCCATTGCGCCCGGTTGCTCATTTTGCATCCGGTGCATGAGTTTTCCCCTCTGACTGACCAGGTGCAGCCCATCTTCAAATGAGAGGGTTCCGGCAGCTACCGCAGCTGTATACTCACCCAGACTATGACCG
>DATGJV010000670.1:0-10698 GCA_035295005.1 Ktedonobacteraceae bacterium
GTTGGTGGAGGGGTGAGACGTATTCTGGTCCTCGGCGGTGTATCCGCAAGCATCATTCATGCGTTTTGTAAGTACAGGAATTTGCGCATTTACGGAAAAAACACGCAAATTCCCATCGTAATTTCAAACTCATCAACAATAGGTGAGTGAGAATAAAATCTTTATAGTATATACTCATGTTCATGTATTTATACTTATGAAATCATTTGTTTTTGTGACAGTTATTATGAGAAAGAAAAAGCTACTTTCTCTCTCAAAATGCTGTAATTATTTCATGTACTTCAATGGCTCTCCCACGGAGGTGTGGTGGAAAAAGAAAGAGGTGGCAAATGTTGACTGATAAAAGAGAAATGCAATCAACAGGTCCGGCAAAACTTCCGGCACATAGCAGAGCAGCCGCGTCGCAAAGTTTGAGCGAGCGGCCACAGAAACCTGTACCCGGCATCTATTATGAGGTTCCGCATCGCAATCCACATAGCAAAGGATGGCGCACACGCCGCCATCTGAAGCGCAAAAACCTGCACCGCAGCAACCGGAAAGTCGCTGCAATTGAACGTATTGGCACGCAATGGTCTATGTTGCCCCTGGCTTTCGGTTCGCTACTGGTCGTTGTGGTACTTGCCAGTTTGCTTGTTGGCTTTACTGCCGTAGTTGAGGCAACCCAGCAACGGTACCAGCAGCAAATAGTCACGCTGGCCGATATTTTGCCCGGCGATAGTTTGAAAATGTATGATGCGCACGGCACCATGATCTTCCAGATGGCGAACGAGGGCTTGCAAACGACGGTGCCGCTATCGAAGATATCTCCCAATCTTGTGAATGCAGAAGTTGCGATAGAGGATCAAAATTTCTGGACCGACCCCGGCTTTGACATCACCGGCATCGTGCGTGCGGCGCTATCCGACCTTACGAATGGGCATATTGTGGCCGGAGGCAGCACAATTACACAGCAATTGATCAAAAACGCGCTTGTTGGCAATCAGGATACCGCCATTCGCAAACTACAAGAACTCATAATCGCGCCCGATGTGACGCGACAATACAGCAAGCAGCAAATAATGTCCATGTACCTGAATACCACGTACTACGGCGAACAGGCGTATGGGGCAGATGCTGCCGCGTTTATCTATTTTGATTTACAGGACACGCCCCAACATACCGCCGCCTCGCAACTTGATATCGCGCAGGCGGCTATGCTGGCGGGTATTCCGAGTGCGCCGGTTGGGCGTGACCCATACCTCTATCCACATAGCGCGTTTTTGCGCGTGCAAGAAGTGCTGCACCAGATGCGCATTCAGGGCTATATCACAGGGGCGCAGGAGCGTGCGGCGATTGTTGAGGTCCAGAAACCCAATTTCCTGCATCACAGCTACATTTCCAATAGCCTCGCGCCGCATTTCGTCAACTATGCTTTGAATGAACTGGCAACGGTACTCCATGTGAAAATCCCCGATCTTGCGCGTGCTGGCCTGGTCGTCTCCACCACGCTAGATTTGCCTTTGCAAAACAAGATATTAAAAAACGCGCAGCAGCACATCGCGGCCCTCGCGGCTGTCCATCACATGTCGGATGCGGCAGAAGTGCTGATTGATTACCATAACGGCGATATTCGTGTGTTACTGGGCAATCTCAACCCCAACAATCCGCAATACGGCCAATTCGATGTCGCCACCGATGGCTACCGTCAGCCTGGGTCATCGTTCAAGCCGTTTGTCTATGCCACAGCTTTTGAGCAGGGTATTAGCCCCGGCATGCCTGTCTACGATACACCATACTCAATACAGATGTGTTGTGGTCTCCCGTCATACACACCGCAAAACTATGACTTGCGTTATCACGGTCTGATTACCTATCGCTACGCGCTACAAAACTCGTTTAACGTTCCCGCCGTCAAATTGCTCGTGCAGACAGGCGTTGCGCAATCGTTGCACACGGCGCAGGCGATGGGTATTAGCAGCTATGTTGGCACTCCCAACTACACGATGGTGCTTGGTACACTTGGCGTTCACCTGCTTGATGAGACCTCTGCGTATGGGGTCTTTGCGAATGGCGGCGTGCGTATCCCGCCACACGCCATAGATACAGTGACCAATCCAGAGGGACGCTTGATTTACCGGTTCGCCTCGCAGGGTCAGCGCGTTATCAGCAAACAGGTGGCCTACATGATAACCAGTGTATTGAGCGACAACAAATCCCGCCTTTTCGAGTTCTACGACTGCAACGTGCTACAACTGTACTCAAACACGCAGCAGCAGTGCTACCAGGGCAATCGTGGCGTGGTGCGCCCGGCAGCCGCCAAGACCGGTACGTCGCAGAATTTCGCCGACAACTGGACAGTTGGCTATACGACGGACTACGTAATGGGAGTGTGGGCCGGCAATAACGACAACTCACCCATGGTCAACGTCACCGGCGTTGATGGTGCCGCGCCGATATGGCACGATAGTTTGCTGCTGGCAGAACAGGGTATGCCCATTCGTGATTTCACCAATCCCGGCGGCGTTGTGCAAAAAACCGTGACGTATCCGGAAGGTATTACGACGACGGACTGGTATGTGGGATAATCAAGTGGACAATTTTCCCATTGTGCATATCTCATTTTACCTGTATGCCTGGCTAGCAAGAGGCTATCCAGGTAGGTTACAGGTTTTATGATACAAACTAATGGTCAGGTGCATATACAATCAGTTGGCAGCAAACCAGAGGCTCTCTCGCTCTTTACCGGAGCAGGGGGGCTCGATATCGGGTTTCATCGCATGGGCTTCGATATTGTTGCTTGTGTAGAAGTTGAACCGATTTTTTGTAAGACACCTGCAAGGAAATAAAGGACGTGATTGGCAAGAAATACTGAGCCAATTCGTAACCCTGGGATACTCTCTATTTTACAAAGTTCTCGACGCTGCTGATTACGGCGTTCCACAGCATCGCGAGCGATTAATACTTGTTGGAGTCAATAAAGATTCTTGCTTATTTCCCTGCCCTACTCATGGCCCAGATTCTCTTACAAATACTCCTTATATAAACAGCATTTGAAGCGGTTGCAGACCTCCAACCTGAAAACGAGCCACTCCACGATTATGGGGTAAATACGGCCAACTGTTACAGGAAGTTCCGCCAGGCATGAATTACCACTACTTCACGAAAGAATTGGGCTATCCTCACCCAATATGCGCATGGCGCTCACGTTTTTCAGATTTTTTGTATAAAGCTGATGTCCTCATCCTCCTACATCCCACTTGCCATTTTGCAACATGTCCCCCCTATCTACGTATACTGTGTAGAACGATAACAAGAAGGCACGGGCAACTTCGTAGCTAGATAGTCAAAGGTAGTCTGAAGCGGCCTGAGCCGGTAACATTGAGTGAGGCATGTAATATGAATTATAGGGAGACGAACAGGTTTGGCCCACAGACATCCCTGGGGATGAACCCGCGCCTGGAACGAGTGCTGGCCTATGCATTTTTCTGGGTGTCCGGTCTCATCCTTTTCTTTGTTGAGAGAAAAGATCGCTCCGTGCGCTGGCACGCGGCACAATCAATGGTCACATTTGGTCTGCTGTTCCTGCTGATGTTTGGTGTCAGTATGCTGAGCAACTTTCTGAGCTGGATACCCATCCTGGGCGGCCTGACGAGCCTGGGTCTGGGCCTCTTGATGCGTGCCCTGGGTTGGATCATTGGTATTCTCTGGGTCTGGTTGATGATCAACGCCTGGTTTAAACCCGATTACCGCTTGCCCATCATCGGCAACTGGATCCGTTACCTGGTCTAATTTACATAATCTTGTTGTATAAAATGCACGAGGAAAACGCAGTGACACCTACATTTTGCATCGCAAAATGTAGGTGTCACTGCGTTTTCCTCGTGCATTTTATACTGTTTAATCTTTATAAAGGAAGCCCAACGCGAGGCCGAAGACGAGGTGACGCACAATATTTTGCAGGAACGATGTCCAGGTAAACAGCCTGGGTAGCTCTCCATCTTGAATGAGCGGGTGATATTTGTCGGCGAGGGGTGTGAGCCACCACGCCGAGACAATAAAGATTTCGCCGAAAATAGCGCCTTGCAACCAGTTCGGCCCTGGCAAGAAGCGTTTGACCACTGCCGCGTAAAGCTCTGACAGCGCAACCCCGTTGAGAAAGTGGAGCAACCAGGCCAGTGCCAGAAACTTCTTCTGCATCGTCGCCTTGCGTCCCATCAATCCCTGAATGAAGCGCACATCGCTGAAGCGGTTGCCTGTAATGGACATATCGCCTTCCATCGCAACGCTATAAATGCCGGTTGCCACTAAGCCAACAGTCGCGGCACGTCCCGGACGCCAATTCTTACGGATGATGTGTTGTACTATACTCATCTCTATATGTCCTTTTATTGCATTGTAGGAGCAGATGCGAGCCTATCCCGATCAACGCTCCACACAATGTAGCGATAAAATTGACCACGTCGTTGTCAAACCAGGCGATACCGCGTAACGGAAGTGTAGCCGTGCCGCAGCTATGAATGCGCCGTTCCGTTTCCTTCTCGCAGGTCGGACAGTAATAGATAGCCTGTAAAGTGGCTCCCATCAGGCTGTCAGCAAGGCTTCCCAGCAGCCCACTGAGCAAACCGATGACCGGTAGGGACAGCAGACGGGCTGAAGCTGCCCCTACCGGTGCTTTGCGAAAACCTTGCAGCAGCCAGAAGACGAGGCCGAGCGAGAGACCGCCGACTGCAGATGCAGCAGTACCGAGCAATGTGATACCGCCGGATGTGCCGGGGGCAACAGGTTTGCCTGTAGTAATCAGCCGTGGCTGGCGCGTATTCAGCACGCCCAGTTCTGTGGCCCAGGTATCGCCATTTGCCGTGGCGAGTGCGCCGGTATAGCCTGCTTGCAAAAGTTCCCCGGTTGATTGAGAGTTCGTTAAACCGTGAGCCAGCGATAGCGCGGTCGCCACGCCGCCGTTTGCTATGACCTGCAAGAAGTCGCGCTGTGACCCCTTGCTGAACTTATCGGCTGCGGTGCGCTCTTTTTCGCGGCTGCGAAAATGCGAAAGCAGGCTGGAAGAGACGAAGAAGTAAATAAGTGCCAGGCCCCACGACCAACCGCCCATGCCCACCGTCACACTTCCCGTTGCCATTGCCCCTGCTACCCCGCTGCGGCTCAAAGAGCGGCGGCGATATGCAAAAAGACCAACGCCCGTGCTGAAGAGCAAGCCCAGCAACAGGCGTTGACAGGGGAGCTTTTTATTGAACATATTCTAGTACCTCTGAGAATTTGTGGCGCGTTTTGTTACAGACCCTCCGCGTAACCAGTTCTATCATATGAGAGGATTGACAGAGATGCAAGCTTCGTGTCACTTTCTGGGTACTCGCAAGGGAATACCCTGGGGAAACGCAAGCTTCAGGTCAACAGGACATATTCCCTGTCAAACTGCCAGTCGGATATGGCCTCTAATTCGACGTACAGGTGAGGGTGGAGCGGGTCAATGTGTTTGGTGAGATGAATATCAACCACACGGTTGTCGTTCAGGCCCAACACGTCGCAGAGCGCGTCTTGCGTGATTTTCAGACCGCCGTCCAGGTCGCGTTTGAGGGGTGTGGCGAAGTAGAAATCGAGAAAAAGGGCTAGATAGTTTTCGTGTAATGTCTCGCGTAGTGTGTTGGTTAGCTTACCTTGTCGTTCAAGCGTGCGCAATGTGTCACGCACCTGCTTTTTGAAGGTGCGAGCAACGACAGAACTCACACGATGTCCATTGACGGTAGCGTATTGTTCGTTGATGCTGGGAGGAAGAGGAAGGGTGAGACGCAACATCATATGCTTGCGCATAAGCTCTTCTTGCATGTATGCCTCCTGATAAGAGAAAATAGTACTTTTGGGACAGAGGTATCGTGTGTACGCTGCATATTGTATCATATCAACATGTATTATTTTGTCGTTGTAGGTTTTCCGCCGAAGGATGGGATGCCAGCGTTTTATAAGTGTGTAAGTATGTTAGCGTGATACATTGCAAATGTCTCGGTAAATACGTCGAGTCTGGCGAAAGTGAGGAGCCAATTGATTCTATGTAGTAACTGCGGAAGCCAGGTCCCAGAGGTTCTGGCGAGTTGTCAATTTTGTGGGACGGCTGTACCTGGTGTAGCGAACGCAACGAACAGGTCAGGCGCGAATGCCTATGCTCCAAAACAGCCAGAATTGCCTGCATGGTTGGAAACTTTGCGTAGCAGCGAGCGTCCGCCCACTCCTGCCAGCAGCGAATCTGCGTACTCTCTACCCGGTTCTATTGATGAAAATGACTTACCGAGTTGGATGCGCTCGGACAAGATGGATAATTCTGCCAGGATGCCAGCTATACGACCTGCGTCACGGCCCGCACCAAATACTGAAGGTAATCTGATAAATTCTGCCGGTATGTCAGCCAGCTCGCTGATTGATGAGCAATCTCTTCCTTCATGGATGCAGGAGCCGCACGCTCCGTCACAATTGGGACAGGAGAGCATTCCTGCCGCGAGCCTTGTGCAACCGGAAGCGTTGCCAGGTTGGATGAAGGCTGTTCCGCCACAGGCGCTGTCATCACCGCCAGCACCGCAAATGCCACCGACTCAGCCTATTTCAGGACAGATGTCCTATTCTTATACGCCGCCGGCAGTTCCACAGCAAAGATTATCCGGCAATGACTTGATTGACCAGCAGACGTTGCCTTCGTGGATGTCTTCTCAAACTCCTGGCATACCTGCGCAAGGAAATGGGCCGGGAAATGTAATCGCTGGATCGCTTATTGATCCAAACGCTTTGCCGCCGTGGCTGCGTGAAGGGGTGCAGCAAGAGCAACGCGGAGTGAATATGCCCCCTCGTGACGTACCCGGAGCGCCGGTGCCTCAACCGGCACCGTCAATGCAATCTGTACAGCCCATGCAACAGGCTCAGCCAGCCAGCATGAATAACAGTATTTCCGCGTCTTCTTTTATAGATGTGGATGCTCTTCCCGGCTGGCTTCGTTCCGCAGAAGAGCAACGTGGTGCCAGCAGTGTGCGGAGTGGGAACAATAGTGATCAGAACAGACCGGGAGGGTTTGGCGCTCCTGCTCGTGTCGAAAATATGCGCGTACCCAGCCGCCCGCGAGCGGAAATGCCTTCTCTCGAAGAGAGTGCTGTTGCCGCCAATGTCTTTGCCTCGATGCTCGGTGTCGCCTCTGGCAATGTGCCTGGACAACCGCAGAATGGGCAATTCCCGCCAGTGACGTATCCAGCCCAATCACCTGTCTCACCTGCCAATAACCCAAATAACGGTACAAGCAATACAAGCGGCACAAGTGGGAGCAACTGGGCAGGTTTCCCAGAAGGGATGCCGTCATCGCAACTCCCTCCGCTGGTACCCCCGCCGGGGTATGGGATGTCCGCGTCTCCAAATATGAGCAACGGTCAGAATGGTCAGGGCTTTAGTGCGCCAGGTCTATCCCAGCAGTCAATGCCGGGCAGCTTCCAGGGTAATCAAGTAAATCAGCGAAATTCAGGTATGCCGCAGCAGGTGGCGGGTAACAACTTTCAGAGCAAGCAGCCGACAGGGAGCCAACAAAAACAGAGCGGGAAGAAGCGTGGATTCCTTGAGACCATTTTGAACTGGTTCTCGCGCTAAAGGCACGTGATTCATAGCAGACATAGGGGAAGGAAACGGAGATGAACGCACAACCTTATTCGGAAGGAGGGCAGGGGCCAGGCAACAGCACAAATTATCCGTCTGTCAACTCGATACTCGTTGCAGATTGTGGTGCTGTCTTTACAAAGGTTTCCCTCTTTGGCCTCGTCGAAGGGCAATACCGCCTGATGGCGCGTGGCGAAGCGCCGACGACAATAGCCGCTCCACATGAGAATATTACCAGAGGTATTATCCAGGCGATTAACGTGATAGAATTCATTACCGGGCGTCAGTTTGTGGCTGAAGGGCGTATCATCTCCCCAGAACAGGCAATCGGCGATGGCGTTGACGTATTTATCACGACTATCAGCGCGGGTGGCCCGTTGCGCCTGGCGGTATTGGGAGCGGTGAGCGCGGAATTAGAGAATCTGGCACAGCAGTCTGTGGCTGGATTGTACGCCGAAACACATACACTATCATCGCCCTCGTTTATCGCAGCTACGGCGGCTCCAGTCTCTGTTGCCGCGGGTGTTGGAGGTGCGGGCGGTAGCGATAGCGGGCAATGGACAGCGGAGCAGGTCGCGGCAGAGTGGGAGCGGCAGATAGCCCAGATACGCCAGTTACAGCCACAGGGAGCTTTAATTGTTGGTATGGCGGATGGCCCTGCTGGCCCAACACCACTCCAGGAGGCGTGCCAGTTGCTGGTAACGGCGGCTCAAGAGCGCAATCAGCAACGCGGTGCAAACATCAGTGCATCGAAAGCAGGCTCGCCGCACTATACATCGGTAATCTACGCGGGCGCACCACAGTATGTTGAGGCGGTTAGTCGTATGGTAAGCGAAGCAGCAGAGGTCACTCGTGTTGACTCGCTGGTATCCGCGACGCAACTTGGGCCGACGAGCATGGCGATTGGAGCGTTATATGAACGCGAAGTGATACAACAGATTCCCGGCTATGCCACGCTCAAGCGTTGGTCTACCTCTGCTCCTGTTGCTACAGCTACCTCGTTGAGTAGCCTTGTACGTTTCCTGGCACAGCATTATGCAATGAACGTCACTGCTGTTGATATCGGTGGTGCCACAACAACGCTCATGCTGGCGGGTGAGCATGGGGAATTTATCCCGATGGTCAACCCTGGCGCTGGCGTTGGGCCAGGGTTGGGAGCAGTATTGGAACAGGTTGGCGTGCAGCGTATAGCCCGCTGGTTGCCATTCACTGCGACTGAGGAAGAACTGCGCGAGTATGTGCTGAACCACATGGCACATCCTGAAGTGATACCAACGACGATACGCGACCTCCAGATCAGCCACGCTTTTGCTCGCGAGGCCCTCACATTGACTGTGGAGATGGCAAAGCAGCGCAACTTTGAATGGCTGGATGCCGATTTGATTTTAGCGACAGGTGGCGTGTTGTCTCACGCTCCCAGGTATGGGCAGTCCGCCTTGATGTTGCTGGATGCACTTCAGCCGCGAGGCGTCACCTCGCTGGTGCTGGATCGCACCATGTTGGTGCCGCAACTGGGCGCGGTCGCTACAGTGGCACCCGTTGCAGCCGTTCAGGTTAATGAGAACGATGCTGTGACACATCGCCTTGGCACGTGTGTCATCCCATTTGGCGCGATACCACAAGGCCAGATAGCTGTGCGCGTCGGTATCGAGTACCGCAATGGTCGGCAATTGACGGTAGATGTGATAGGTGGCTCCATTGAAGTCATTCCATTACGCTCCAATGAACAGGCGTTGCTCTCGCTTTTCCCTGCGCCCGGCGTAGATGTCGGGTTGGGACCGGGTGAACGCGCTCGTGCCGCCGAGGAGATAGATGGTGGACTGCTAGGTCTCATCATTGATGCTCGCGGCAGACCCCTGGCATTGCCCACCAACGAACGGGAGCGCCAATCACGCCTCCAGCAATGGATGCAAGCCATAGGAGCCCTGTAGGGGCCCGATTTATCGCGCCCAGGATGTACTGGGTGCAACCTGTACTGTAGGGGTCCGCTTTAGCGCACCCCCACGACGAGCGCAGCAATGTCGCCAATATCCATATGAATTCGTTCATATGGAATATCGCATTCCTAAATATAAATAACGTAAAATAATGTCGGGTGATACTGGTTCATGTTGGTAAGGGTGGGCAAAGGAGGAGGCACCGTATATGACCTATCGGCTGGGATGGCCTATCGTTCCACAGATTCTTATACAGAGAGAGCGATGGCCTGGTGGAAACATTGCTCAGGGGGTACCACTGGTATCCCCTGGTCAGTATGTCCTCCCGGATCAACCCGTTCTGCGCATAGTGTCGGCAGCATCCATCGAGTTAATGCAGACCATCCCCCAACTTCCATTAACAGCAATTCCCAATAACCCTTCAGGTCAGGAACGTACTGCGGGTGACAACGATTCAAGTACACAACGCCAACGTGGGGGAGAAACACTCCCGGCGGGATTGCGTGGGCGCGTGTTGTCTATCACTCCGCGTGGGGGTGTTGTCATCGAGAGCCAGGCGACTGTGTTGCAAGGAGCAATAGGGGCCGGTAACCAGGTTGCGGGTGTATTGACTATGTGGCGAGCTTCCTTTGCCGGTACAACTGGCAAATTGGCAATACCCCCTGGCGCACTCCTTGTAGTGCCGGGTCCCATCAACTTCGCGCTGTTGCGTCAGGCCAGCATATCTGGCGTTGTTGGCTTGATTGCCAGCAGCGTTGCTCTGCGCGATCTGGAAGGCTTCTTGCAAACAGACGTGATACATCTGGTGAGTAGTGCTGATTTTGAGGCCGCACAGTCAACATTGCCTAATTTAAGCTTGCTTTTTACCGAAGGTTCTGGTAATATAGCCATGCCAGCACGCACGTTCAATCTACTCGGTCATTATCAAGGGTCTATTGCTTTGTTATCTGGTGCGACATCGGTAAGACAAAAGGTGTTGCCCGAACTGGTTATCTCGGTACCGCCGCGTGAGGCGGAACATTACTGGCATCCACAAAAGCCAGATACAACACTCAAAGTGGGGGTACGGGTACGCATATGTAGCGGTGATTACGTGGGGATGATGGGTGAAGTGGATTATCTCTTTACGCACCAGCAGCTTTTCTCG
>DATGJV010000671.1:0-7267 GCA_035295005.1 Ktedonobacteraceae bacterium
CTCCAAAGATATCCGCAAGGCACAACTTGCGCTTGGTCATAAAAGCATCGAAGTCACGGCAAGGCATTATGTATTGGACGAATTAGAAATTGGATTGACTGACAATCTCTACTAAATGTGCCAAACGAGAGCGAAAATCCAGATTTGTAACAGGTGAGAAACACTTATGAGGGTGAGTAATTCCTGTTTGATATGGTATAATTGAATAGTTGGAACACTAGCAGTAAACTCCTGGTGAAAAGTATGCAAGTGATTTGTTGGAACAACACGATAAGCGATGAGGATTTGATTGATGCTATTGCGAAGGGAGACGTAACCGCAATGGAACCTCTCTACGAACGCTATAGCCGCCCGTTCTTTTCTCTGGCCTATCGGATGACCGCTAACGAACAAACCTCTGAAGACCTCGTGCAGGCGGCTTTTCTTAGCGTCTGGCAATATCGTACCTCATACTCTAGAGAATTCGGTAGTGTGCATAGTTGGTTATTCTCAATCATGCATCATCGCGTTATTGATCACTTACGTAGTCAGCGCAATAACTCTCTGTCGAAAGGGATTCCCTGGGAAAACGTCGCATATGAAGAGTATTCGCTTTTGCCCGATCCCTGGGAAGAGATATGGAACTCGGAGCAAGCGGCGCTCATACGCAAGGCCATGCAAAATCTTCCTGGGAAGCAACGCCGTGTGATCGAACTGGCGTATTTTGAGGGGTTGACGCATGAGGCGATTGCGGAACGCTGTCATATTCCCCTCGGCACCGCTAAGTCGCGCTTGCGACTGGGTTTACTTCACCTCAAAAGTGAACTGACTGAGCGAGGACTTGTTGGGGTATAGCCCTCTAATCTACCATCTGCACTTTTGGTTTCTCCAGCTGTAACAGTGTTATTCCCGTTATGACCAGACAGCCGCCGAGAATTTGCCAGATATCCAGGAGTTGCGCCAGCCAGAAGTAAGCGATGATCCCGGCGGCAACCAGTTCTAGCATGCTGGCGATACCAACGCGAGTGGCATCGAGGCGTCGTAATGAACCCAGTACCAGCGAAAATGGTATTGCCATGCCTACTGTGCCGACTACAACGATGAGGAGAAAGTGATAACCGGCAAACGTGCTTGCTGGAATAGTCCAGGGTGGTTGTACGATTAGCCAGAACATCCCTGCTACCACTGCCCCATAGGCTGTAGATGTCAGTGGAGGCAGGTCGCGACCAACGCGGCTACCGAGGAGTAGATACGCAATATACGTGACAACTGAGAGAAGCGCAAAAAGTAAGCCTATACTATCCAGGCCATTCAGGCTTTCATGCCAGATTCCTGTCAACAGCAGAATACCACCGAGGGTGACGACTATTGCACTCATCACATACATGGAAGGGATACGTCTGCGCCAGATTGCCTCACCAGGTGCCATCCAGGCAGAGGCGCTGAACTGGATTACAAGGGCTATCGCGATGGGTAGGCGGCTGATTGCTATAAAGTAGGTGTAGGTTACGAGGGCCAGAGAGAGTCCAAAGGCAATTACCCATACGATGGAGCGACGCGGCAACTTGAGTTCGTGCCGTCTCCATCCAACCAGCACAATGAGCAGACATGCACCTCCAATAAGCATGCGAAATTCAACCAGCGTAATCGGCGAGATGCCATCATTGAAGAGCAGCCGCGAGAGGTTCCCGTTAAAACCGAACAGTATGGAGGCGGACATCACCATACTATAGCCAATAAAACGCCTGGTAGATGTTCGCTTCCAATTGCTCAAGAAATTGTTCCCCCGCAGAGACTACAGAAACGGCGGTTGGGCTGCTCACGGTTACAATGCAGACAGAGATACAGGCCCGAACTCGTGGGTGTAGGTGGGGCTGGCGGTGGTGTAAAACCAGTTGATGTGCCTTCCGTTCGTTTACTACCGTTACCATTGCCATTATTCGCGCCAGTACGATTCTCCGGCCCTCTAGTACGAGGATACCGTCCTGCGAGGATATCATTGTATTGTGGGCTATCCGCCCAGTTCACAATTTCACGCGCCCGTACTATAATCAACGGATGATTGACTGCGGAGACCAGCAACATCTTGTAGACACGATCCAGCACGTTTGCATCCACTTCCTCGTATAAATCGGCCTGCTTCAAAAACTCACTCGCGCTCATCTGATCGCGTTGGAACAGGGTACCGCCCGCTAATTTCATCATTGTCGAGAGCATTACCTGCGAGTCTTGCACTACCAGTAATGCTGAGCGGTCTGCTGTGAACTCTGACTTGCGGTCCCATTCTAATAAGGCTGCCTCGATGCTGCGTCCAATTAACCGGCCCAGGCCAAGCGTCATATCACCAATGATGGTTAGCAAAAGATTGATGATACGTGCCATTGTTTTATAAAGGACATGCCCGGACTTGATATGCCCAAGTTCATGCGCAATGACACCTAACAGTTCATCTTCGTTCAGCAGATCAATCAAACCAGTAGTCACAACAATATATGGATTATTATGACCACTTGTAAAAGCGTTGGGTACCGGGGTTTGCGCCACGTAGAGTTCGGGTTCGCGCATATCAAGGATGGTGCATGCCTCTTGTAGCAAACCATACAATTGTGGGCATTGCGTACTCGACACGCGCACCGTTTGCGCGACATTTTGAATATAGGCGACGCGCTCAGGGAAAAGTTCAATAAATTTGCGCACAAGAATGTCCAGACCTGGAACCTTCTGGAGAGCGTTAAGAGCAGCCCGATCATAGGGATGCTGAAGAACCGACGGGTCCAACCCTGGGAAACGTTGCCGTGCCTTTGGCTGAGCAGCAGACATGCTATGCTCCTTCTCAGGCCCAGGAACTACAGTTCAAAGTTCACAATCACGCGGGGTAATCTCAGTTGTGCCGCCGAATGCGCCCATAAACGAATGGCCTGGGCTACTATTTCGTTATCGCGGGGTTGGCGTAATTTTTCATGCTGCGCCCCCCGTTTTGTCATTACCTGGATATGCCAGATGCCATCTGTACGTTTCAAACCGGATGGAGTTGCAACACGTAACAAAGTTGCAACACGGGGAGATTGACGATTGATGACCTGAAGGATATCGGACCAATGTTCGTACAAAACAGCGGTGAACTGTTCCGCAAATTCATCATATCGAGCACGCGGCTTTTGTTCCACGGGGAGCCTCCTCGCCTGATTAAAGGTCACTGGCATGGAACAATTATAACATATTTTTTCACAACATTGCCGGGTATTTATCCGTGAATTTCGCAGAAAATTGTGCCATTAGCTTGTTTCCCTCACTAACAACCTTCCGCGAGCTAATTTCTCTGTTATTAAAGTAATGGATACTCAAAGTTTGAACGCCGGTGTTGCTGCTCCTCTCAACAGAGGAGCAGCAATACCGGCGATTTTATATGCAAGGTGGAATTCTAATCATTCACTTATTCGCTAGTAGAGTCCCAATAGCCAGGAGGAGTGGGATAACGTGGAGGCGGCTGTTGCTGCGGACCTGCATTCTGCTGCTGGGAAGGTCTGCCTGGTATTCCTCGCCCCTGCGGGTAAGGAGTGGACGGATATGAAGCGAACGGGTTAGGTGCGCCCGATGGTGCGAAGGAGCCATTTCCATTCCCATTGTCGTAGGTGTTGGTCTCTCTGCTTTGTGCGGATGCTGTGATCGTGCGGAAGACCCCACTAACTGAAAACTGCCGTTGCTGTTCTGGTGTGACGGTAACGGTTGGCGTTACTGAATAGTAGTTCATGCTTTCACGCAGTTTGAAAGTTTCCACGGATGCCAGCAATTGCTCGGCCAACAGCCTCAGACGTTCCATATTCTGCGCAGCCTCACGTGTGCTGACACTGCTCTGCTGCGTGGCATCAGAAACCGAATGCATGATTTGTGCGACCGTGCTTGATGACTGCAACTGCTGTGCCGCCATCTTGTTAATAATCTCGATTTCACGCGCCTGGCGTTCGACGACAGCGAAGATCGAACCCAGGGCTGTCCCTGTCTCTGCGGCTACCGTTGCTCCTGTAGAAGTCTCACGTTCCGTATCTTGCATTGAGACCGCTGCCGCTCCAATATCGTCGCGAACATTGTGGACAATGCGGGCAATCATGCTGGCTTGCTCTTTGGAGCGTTCTGCCAGTCGTCGGATATCCGCCGCAATCGCGCCGAAACCTTTATTATTCTCGCCTGCCATTGCCGCCTGGATGGCAGCGTCCAGCGCCAGGCGGTTGGTCTGGTGGGCGATGCTGGCGATGACTTCGACGATGTTATTGATTTCGCGTGAGCTATCACTCAGAGCCTGAACCTTGTTGGATGTTTCCTGCACATGTTCGTGGATACGGCCCATACCATCAATAGTCTGCTGCACCGAAGTGCGGCCTGCCTGAGCCGTCTGGCGTGCTTCTCGCGCAATACTGAAGAGCATTCGTGAACGTTCTGCTACCTGTCGGCTCGAGTCGGCCATACGTTCGACTTCGATAACAGCATCGGCAATGCGGCGGATCTGGGTGTCGGCGGTTTTGACCAGTTGCACCATGCGCTCATAGCTCATCGTGGTCGAGTTTCCGACTTCGTGGGCGGCCATTTTCATGCGCACCACCAGGCTACCCAGTTCTTCTACCATATAGTTGAAAGAATCAGCCAGCACGCCCAGCGCATCGTTTGTAACCTCTGCCTGAATGAGCAGGTTACCTTCACCGACGCCGCTTACTTCGCCTACCAGTTTTTCAACCTGAGCCTGTAATGTATCGCGCTGGTTGTTGGCATCTTGAATAAGAAAGACGATGTTGTCCAGCATGTTGTTCATAGCGTTAGCAACATGCCCTATCTCATCATGCCCCATCATCTTCGCACGTGCGCTCGTATCGCCTTTGGCAATGCGGCGAGCGAGTGATGTCAGGCGCAGTAATGGTTGCGTAATCGTGATGTTCACCAGCCAGCCGGTAGCAACCAGGACCACCAATGTTAAGATGAAGGCTATAGCTGTCGCGAACAGAATTGGCTGTGACTGTGAGGTTCCAACTGCTGTCACGGCCTTACCCATGTCCACCGCTACGTTGACGACGTTGCTCCAGTTATTATTAAGGTTGGTAAAATCCAGGCGAACTTGATAGATTTTTTCATAATCTGATTCGTACATCTGGTTGATCTGAGCAGGGGTAGGTGCGAAATTGTTGGTGGCCTGATGCTGTAATTCGTTTTGCAAATGCTCAAGATCGCTTAGCACTGCGTCCTGGTCAGTCTTATACCGAGGCCACAGGTGATTGATGACATTTTCTAACGCTGTCTGCTGGCCTGTCATAATCTGATTCGCGCTGGTGGGATCATCACCCAACAAAATACTGCGAACAACAGCCATATTCGGAGATGAGGCTACCTCAAAGTTGCTCTGGTAGGTCTTTAAAGCTTGATCAAACTCTGCTTCACGAGCGCGTACTTCTCCATCAAGCAATGCCCCGGAAGAGAAGAATGATTGGTCTTTGATAATGCCGTTCAAGCTCCCAAATATCTCATTGTGAAATGCCTCCAGCACCGCATTCATGCGTTGCAGGTTTGTATCCTCCTGCGATGCGGCACTCTGGGCGTCAAAACTGGTGCGTACTGCCTGGCCCTGTGTCGTCAGTGCGCTCAGATCAAAATTACCCAGCAGTACAATCACAATACCGGAGATAACCGCCGCGAGACCAAATGCGAACGTGAGGCGACGGAAAATAGGCACGTTGCTAATGAACTTGATCATATCAGCTCCTTACTATACAGCTCAAGGTTTCCTTGTTTCCTTACTAAAAATTAGCTGGCCTGGGATACTCCGGGTTTTCCTCGGCTACGGATAAAGGATAGACTGGGATAAAGTGGTTATTCTGCCATTGGAACATGTATGCCAGAGCCTGGGTGTTTTCACCACCCAGGTCAAATTGCGCCGTCCCCTGTACTGTATTAAAGGCAGCACCTGAATGCAGTTTGGCGATCAATTTACCGTTATCGATGCTCTGGTTGCTCTCAATCGCTTGTGCCAGCACTTGTCCTGCGGAATATGCCTCTGCCACATCGGCGTTGATCTGATCGGATGTCCCTCCGTACTTATTGATGTAAGCTTGTACCATCTCGGCATTGCCGAAGTTATTTGCCTGGGGATACCAGCCGTTTGGGACAAATACTCCCTCGGTATATTTTTTGCCGCCAATAGCAGTGATGAAATCCTGGCCCGCATCTGGGCCTGCTGTCGCTATAATCGCGTGAGGATTATAGTGTTTTTGCTTAAATACTTTGATTTCCGTCTGCAGGTCGGGTAGCAGTGTACCAAGAATGTCGACGTCTGCGTTGGACTGGACAACCTGTTGCGCCCAGAGTGTATTATTGGTCCCCTCCGCATATTGCTTGTTATATACGGTGGTGACGCCCCCTTGCTGTAACAATGTCCTGATCGTGTCAATTTGAGGAAAGGTGAACGGGTCATCCGAGGTCAGGTATGCCGCCGTGCGAGGTCGTAGCGATTGCGGCAGAGAAAGAATATAGTAGGCAAAGGTAAGCAGGTTGTTTTGGACTGGTACGGAAGTGTCGAAGATGCCATTCCAATTAGGAAATTGTTGTGCGGCAATCTGAAAGACCGATGGTGCGCCACCCGAACCCTCGAGCAAGCCGTAGTGATATTGAGCAGCGACTGGTATTACTGCTTTCACCAGCAGCGAAGAGAACGGTCCCATTATCAGGTCAACGTGATCTTTTGTGATCAGCGTTTCATAGTTCTTCGCGACTTGACCGGGGTCGCTGTTGTCATTGAGAATAACAAGCTTGACCTGGCGGCCAAGTATTCCGCCATTGTTATTAACTGCATCTGACCAGAGTTGATAGCCTTGTTCTGTAGCTATTCCGTCGGATGTGAAATCTCCCTTTGTCGAAATTGAGATGCCGATGGTGATGGGATTCTGGCTGGTAATAGTAGGGCCGCTGTTGGAACTCTGGGAACATGCACTCAATCCCACCAGGATCACAATGATGCTGGAAACAATAGATAAACATGCTCTGCCTTTTATGATATGACGCTTGAACACACCTTTCTCCTCCTCTTTTGGGTTGCGCTGTGATGGGTTGCTCTTCACTCAGTATCAGCTTAGCCTTACCCAAAACCACGTCAACGTGAAAAAGGTTCTCTCCCTATGGATAAAGGAATCCGCAGCAAATCACATGCACGGCTTTTTTCTCTTCCCATAAGCCCCTGATGAAGAATAGTTTCCCCTGAAACTGAGTGCATACGTATTGCAGATCTCTATACGCCGATGGACGCAGGAGA